>NZ_LGCW01000283.1:0-83428 GCF_001279365.1 Streptomyces sp. NRRL F-5755
TTGCGTCCATACACTTCGGCCGCTCCAGGCGCCGAGGAGATGGCCCCCTGCGCACCCCCGCCCCACGACAAACCCAATGCGTATCCGCGCGAAGCGCGGGCCAGAACCCCCACACCGCGGCTACGCCGCGACCCCACAGGCCCAATTTCGGCGACCCCCCGGGAATACTGGTCACATGGCCATTCACGAAAATCTTCTCGGGGGCCCGCCCCCGACCGAACTGCCCGACGACCCCGAGCCCCGCGAGCTCCTCGCTTCGGGGGCCGCGCCGACCGACGTCGCGGCGAAGTATCCGACGTCCTCGCTGGCCTGGGCGCAGCTTGCGGATGACGCGTTCCAGGCGGGGCGTACGGTCGAGTCGTACGCGTATGCCCGTACCGGCTACCACCGGGGGCTGGACGCGCTGCGCCGGGCCGGCTGGAAGGGGCACGGCCCGGTGCCGTTCGAGCACGAGCCGAACCGCGGCTTTCTGCGGGCTCTGCACGCGCTGGCCCGCGCCGCGCAGGCGATCGGTGAGCAGGAGGAGTACGAGCGCTGCACGACGTTCCTGCGTGACTCGTCGCCGACCGCGGCGGACACGCTTTCGTAGGGCGCTGAGCTGCGCTTCCGGCTGAGGGCCGGGGGAATCAGCGGGCCGGTCGCGCAGGCGCGACCGGCCCGTCGCACGCGCGGCCGGCCTCTTGCGCGCCTTCCGTGGAGCACGGATGATGCCCATGGGCCGGGAGAGTCCGCGCCCGAGGGGACCGGGGCTCCGTTTGCCGACGGGAAGGAGCGGACCGCTACCCGGAAGCCAGCACATCGAGGAGTTCCTCATGTCGCAGCAAGCCGCCCCGCAGGAAGAACCGGCCGAGCCGGAGGCCGCCGGCCCGCGGCGGCCCGACTTGAGCATCGGCAGCACGGGCACGACTCCGTACGAGGACTATGTCCACGCGGACGTGCTCACCCACCTCCAGCATCCGCTGTCGGACGATCCGGGCGAGATGGCGTTCCTGGTCACGACGCAGGTGATGGAGTTGTGGTTCACCGTCATCGTGCACGAGTGGCACACCGCCGCCCAGGCGCTGCGCCGCGACGATCTGCCGGTGGCGATGGAGGCGCTGGAGCGTTCGGCGCATGAGCTGGAGGCGTTGAACGCGGCCTGGCGGCCGCTGGCCCGGCTGACGCCGGCGCAGTTCAACGCGTTCCGGGGGGCGCTGGGCGAGGGTTCGGGGTTCCAGTCGGCGATGTACCGGCGGCTGGAGTTCCTGTTGGGGGAGAAGTCCACGTCGATGCTGGTGCCGCACCGCGGGGCGCCGCGGGAGTACGCGGAGCTGGAGAAGGCGTTGCAGGAGCCCAGTCTGTGGGACGAGGTCCTGCGGCTGCTGGCGCGCCGCGGCTACGCGATACCCACCGAGGTTCTGGAGCGCGAGACGACGGCACGGTACGAGCCGGACGCGCGGGTGGAGGCCGTGTGGGCCGAGATCTACGCGGGCCCGCGCGACGGGGAACTGGTGCGGCTGGGCGAGGCGTTGACGGACGTCGCGGAGCTGGTGTGGCGGTGGCGCAACGATCATCTGGTGGCGACGCGGCGGGCGATGGGGGCCAAGATGGGTACCGGTGGTTCGGCGGGCGTGGCCTGGCTGGAGAAACGAGCCAGCAAGAACGTTTTTCCCGAGCTGTGGACGGCGCGCAGCCATGTCTGAGACGGCCGCGGAGCGGGCCGCGGCGCTGGACGCGCGGGACGAACTCGCACCCGTACGGGAGAGGTTCGTCCTCGACGGGTGCGTGTACCTGGACGGCAATTCCCTCGGAGCCCTGCCCCGCCAGGTACCCGGCCGGGTCGCGGACGTGATCGCCCACGAGTGGGGCGAACTGCGCATCCGCTCCTGGGAGGAGGCGGGCTGGTGGGCCGCGCCCGAGCGGGTCGGCGACCGGATCGCCCCGCTGCTGGGCGCCGCTCCGGGGCAGGTGGTCGTCGGCGACTCGACCAGCGTCAACATCTTCAAGGCGGTGGTCGGCGCGGTACGCATGGCCGGTGCGGGCCGGGACGAGATCCTGGCGGACGAGGCGTCGTTCCCGACCGACGGCTACATCGCGGAGTCCGCGGCCCGTATGACGGGCTGCACGTTGCGCGCCCTGCCGGCCGAGCGGATCCCCGACGAGGCCGGCCCGCGTACGGCGCTCGCGCTGGTCAACCACGTCGACTACCGCACCGGCCGGCTCAACGACCTGCCCGGCCTCACCGCCGCGCTGCACGAGGCCGGGGCCCTGGCGGTGTGGGACCTGTGCCACAGCGCGGGCGCCCTGCCGGTCCGGCTGGACGCGCACGGCGTGGACCTCGCGGTGGGCTGTACGTACAAGTACCTCAACGGCGGCCCGGGCGCGCCCGCGTACCTGTATGTGCGCGAAGAGCTCCAGGCATGCTTCGACTCGCCGCTGCCCGGCTGGAACTCGCACGCGGTGCCCTTCGGCATGCACGCCGCGTACGCCCCGGCCGACGGCATCACCCGCGGCCGTGTCGGCACCCCGGACATCCTGTCGATGCTCGCCCTGGAAGCGGCCCTGGAGGTCTGGGACGGCGTGCGCATCGAGGCCGTACGGGACAAGAGCCTGGCGCTCGGCGACTTCTTCCTGGAGTGCGTGGAGGCGTGCGTACCGGAGGGCCGGGTGCGCTGCGTCACGCCGCGCGAGCACCGGCTGCGCGGCAGCCAGGTGGCGCTGTCCTGCGCGGACGCGGGCAAGGTGATGACGGAGCTGATCCGGCGCGGGGTGATCGGCGACTTCCGCCACCCCGACGTGCTGCGCTTCGGTTTCACGCCGCTCTACACGTCGTTCGCGGACGTGGCGCGCGCCGCGCGGGTGCTGGGCGAGGTCCTGGAGTGAGCGGTGCGGGCGCCGGGGGCGAGGAGGCGGCGCTGTTCGGCCTCGCGCCCGTGGCGCCCGACGCGACGCTGGCGTACGGGCCGCATCCGGACCAGGTGATCGACCTGTACGGGCCGGAGGCCGCCGGCCCGGTGGTGCTGTTGCTGCACGGCGGCTTCTGGCGCGCGGCGTACGACCGTACGCACCTGTCGCCGCTCGCGGCCGAGCTGGCGCGGCACGGGCTGCCGGTCGCCCTCGCCGAGTACCGACGGGCGGGGGCGGGCGGAGGCTGGCCGCGGACGTACGAGGATGTGACGGCGGCGGTGGCCGCTCTGGAGCGGCCCGTGCTCGCGGTCGGGCACTCCGCGGGCGGGCACCTCGCGCTGCTCCTGGCGGACCGCCGCGCCTCGTACGCGCCGCGGCGGATCGTCGCCCTGGCCCCTGTCGCCGACCTCGCGCGCGCCCATGAGCTGGGGCTGAGCGACGGCGCGGTGGCGGAGTTCCTGGGCGCCGGGCCCGGGTGGGCGGACCGGCTCGCCGCCGCCGACCCGGTACGGCGACTGCCGGGCGCGGTGCCGGTGACGGTGCTGCACGGCACCGAGGACGCCGAGGTGCCCGTGGAGCTGTCCCGGCGCTATGTACGGGCCGCCGAGGCCGCCGGCGGCGTCGTACCGGAGCTGCGCGAACGGGCCGGAACGGGGCACTACGCGCCCGTCACCCCCAGCACCGCCGCCTTCCGCGTCCTCCTGGCCACCCTCCGTAGTACTTGAGGAGGAGGCCAGGAGATCCGCTCAGGAGGGGACGCCCGCGGGCCCCGCGCTGCTTACGGTGGTGTGCGTGAACCAGACGACTCACCCGCGGCGCGACGACCTGCGCTCGGAAGCCCGGCTCGTCCGCGGCGCGCTGCACCGGCTGCGCCAGGACCTGATCGTGGACGCCTTCGCCTTCCGCCCGATGCTGCCCCTGGACGACGCCCGGGTGTCCGGATGGGCGTGGTTCCCGCAGCGGCTGCGGCGCTACGTGCGCTGGGCACCGCACCTGGCGCTCGGCGGGATCGCCGCCTTCGTGTTCCTCGTGATCGTCGCGCAGACGACGGGCGGCGGGCCGATCGAGTCCTTCATCGCGGTGGCCTACTGCTTCCTGACCGCCACGCCGATCGCCCTGACGCTCTTCCGGCCGGTCGGCGCGTTCTGGATCTCGGTCGGGTCGCTCCTGTTCGCGATGCTGGCCGGTGCCGTGGCCGGGGCCGGGCACGAGTGGTTCGAGATCAGCCTGGTCGCGCACCTCGCGGTGATGGCGCTGGTCGTGCTGCGCACTCGGCCGCGGCTCGCCCTGGAGATGTGGCTGCTCACCATGGCCGGGGCCGGGGTGCTGACGCTGCTGATGCCCCGGGCGGTCTCGACCGTCGCGCCGTTCGCGGTGGTGTCGGTGTTCGTGCTGGTGCCCGCCGCCGCCATCCGCGCCTGGCGCGAGGAGCGGCAGAACGTCGTCGAGACGCGGACCGCCACCGCCGAGGAGCGCTCGCGGCGCACGCTGCTGGAGGAGCGTGCCCTGATCGCCCGGGAGCTGCACGACGTGGTCGCGCACCATATGTCGGTCATCGCCATCCAGGCGGAGGCCGCCCCGTACCGCGTCAAGGACACCCCGCCCGAGCTGGCCACCTCCTTCTCGACCATCCGGGAGAACGCGGTGGCCGCGCTGACCGAGCTGCGCCGCATCCTCGGCGTCGTACGGTCCGAGGACCCGGACGCCTTCGCCGACGCCGACCCCGAGGCGCCGCAGCCGACGCTGGCCAGCCTCGATGCGCTGCTGGAGAGCGTGCGCAGCGCGGGACTGGTCGTCGAGGCCGTGATCACCGGCTCGGCGCGGCCGCTGCCGCAGGGCGTCGAGCTGTCCGCGTACCGCATCGTCCAGGAGGCGCTGAGCAACACGCTGCGGCACGCGCCGGGCGCCGAGGCGCGGGTGGAGATCTCGTACGTGCTCGGCGGGCTCGGACTGCGTATCGTCAACGGGGTGCCGAGCCGGCTGGCCAAGCCGTCGCCGGGGGCCGGGCACGGTGTCCTGGGCATGCGGGAGCGGGTGCAGATGCTGGGTGGCGAGATCACCGCGGACCACACCGAGGACGGCGGGTTCGAGGTCGCGGCGTTCATACCGGTTCCGGCGACGCCGGGCGCGAAGGGGGAGACGGCGGGATGATCCGCGTACTGATCGTGGACGACCAGGTCATGGTCCGCGAGGGCTTCTCGGTGCTGCTCGGCGCGATGCCGGACATCGAGGTCATCGGCGAGGCGGTGGACGGGCGGCAGGCGGTCGCCAAGGTCGCCGAGCTGCGCCCGGACGTGGTGCTGATGGACATCCGGATGCCGCAGATGAACGGCCTGGAGGCGACCCGCGAGATCGTCGCGGCGGACGCGGACGCCAAGGTGCTGGTGCTGACCACCTTCGACCTCGACGAGTACGTGTACCAGGCGCTGCGGGCCGGGGCCAGCGGCTTCCTGCTCAAGGACGCCTCGGCGGGGCAGCTCGCGGAGGGGGTGCGGATCGTGGCGAACGGCGAGGCGCTGCTCGCGCCGGCCGTCACCAAGCGGCTGATCTCGGAGTTCTCCAAGCTCGGTACGCCGCGGGCGCCGACGCAGGAGCGCGTCGGCGACCTCACCGAGCGGGAGACCGAGGTCCTGGTGCTGGTGGCCCAGGGCCTGTCCAACGGTGAGATCGCCGAGCATCTGGTCGTGGCCGAGTCGACGGTGAAGACGCACGTCAGCCGGATTCTGGTGAAGCTGGGACTGCGCGACCGCACCCAGGCGGCGGTCTTCGCGTACGAGGCCCGGCTGGTC
Organism: Streptomyces sp. NRRL F-5755; assembly: GCF_001279365.1. Lineage (NCBI taxonomy): Bacteria > Bacillati > Actinomycetota > Actinomycetes > Kitasatosporales > Streptomycetaceae > Streptomyces > Streptomyces sp. NRRL F-5755. The sequence continues at coordinate 5,676 of NZ_LGCW01000283.1, forward strand.
ACGCCGGGCGGCTGAGGAGCCGCGGGCCGGGCCGCCGGGTCACAGCGCGGCGATGTCGGCCCGGGCCCGCAGCAGGGTGTCGCGGGTGATCACCACGATTCTCTCGTGGTCGCCGCGGCTCGCGTCGCCCGGCAGCTTCGGGTCCAGGTCGGCTGTCATGTCGGTGCCGATGACGGCGAAGCGGCCGTCGCTCAGCTCGAAGAGGTCGGGGCAGCTTCCGTTGCCCATGCTGCCGCGCTCCTGAGGGGTGGCGCCCAACCGTCGGGAAATCTCTGGTGCTGTCACCGGGCCGGAATACCTCGGCGGTGTGCGGCGGCGCCAGCCGAATTGCGGAAGTTTTTCCTTTCGGCGCAGACGGTTACACCTGTGAGCGTTTCACTGCTCGGTGTGTTGACCCTCGATCAAACGCAGGTTCGGTGCGTGTGGTGCTTGTCCGTTCGTCTGGATCAGCGCCTCGTCGACGAGGGTGGCGAAGCGGCTCTCGTGCGAGTCGGGGTCCATTTCGGCACGCATGAAGCGGGCCGATTCCCAGTAGCCGCGGAAAGCCGGCGAGGTGACGATGTACCGCAGATGGCCGAGGGCCTCCCGGTCGTTCGCCATCTCCAGCTTGTGCGCGAGCATGGTGTGGCAGTAGATCAAATTCGCGTACAGATACTGGCGGTTCTCCTTCACCGTCAGGTCCGGGGCGAACTTGGGCCAGACCTCGGCCAGCTCCGGGTCGGCGATGCTCATCTTGAGCAGGTCCATGTGCAGGCGCCGCAGACCGGCCTCGGCGCTGCGATGCAGTTCGCCCGCCGACCGGCGCATCTCGTCCCGCTGGAGCTCCAGTTCGGTGCGTTGCAGCCGCATTTCCGCGCGTTGCAGTTCCAGTTCCTGGCGTTGCAGCGAGGTCTCGTCACGCTGCAGGCGCAGCGTCCTCGCCATGTAGAACAGCACCAGTACGGCAGTGGAGGACGCCGCGGCGCCATAAGCCTGGCCCGCGTTCCCACTGCCCGGGGTGCGCAGTCCGGGCACCATCGTCATGATCAGGCTCAGCAGCACACAAGCCGCTCCGGCCGCCAGGACAACCCCCAGATTTTGCAGTACCCAAATCGCCTTGCGTGATCCCATTCGATTCACGGATACCTCCGCCCGCCCCTAGGCGTGAAACCGCGGCGTGCCGGCCGGATAAGCGCCGCCATCGCCGCTCGCGGGGGTTGTGCCCAAGGGGAAACGTGGACAACCGCGTCCGGTGGCGTGGTGCGGAGCACATGGGCGCGGAATGTTCCACTCTCGCTCCTCTGGTCTTTTCCGGGCGCTTGGGGAGCAGCGGTGGCGGCAGGAGGTCTTTACCAGTTGGAGCGGGGCGGGAGCGCGGGCGCCGGGCGGGCGTACGCCCCCGGGCGGGGATCGCTCCCGCCGTACGACGCATCGGTGCCGTACGGGGAAGTGCGGCGCCGGAGTCCGCTACAGCTCCGGCGCCGCACGTAGGAGGGGCGGGCGGGTTTTACGGCCGTGAAGCTCTGCGGTGTCGAGAGCCAGGGCCCCGTGGGTCAGCCGATGTCGCGGCGGCGCAGGGCGGTCAGGCCCACCGTCACGAACACCGCCGTCAGGGCGAGCAGCCACAGGAACGGTGCCGCGGTGGCCTCGCCGCCCGGCAGCTTCGGCAGGTGGCTGAACGGGGACAGGTTCATCACCCACTGGGGGAGCTGTACGGCCGGGCCTGTCCAGCCGATGCCGAGGCAGCCGCCGACCACGGCCCAGGTGCCGACCGCGGCCTTGGGCAGCGCGCCGACCAGCAGCACCGCCAGGCCGGTGAGCGTCCAGACCGCCGGGACCTGGGCCAGTGCCGCGCCCACCGCGGGGCCGAGCTGCCCGCTCACGTCGCCGGTCGTCAGGCCGTACGCGAGGCCGAGGCCCAGGCCGCCCAGGAGCAGGATGAGGGCCGTACCGACGAAGGCGACGGCCAGGTGCCCGGCGGCCCAGCGCAGCCGCCCGACGGCGCCGGCCAGCACCGGTTCGGCGCGGTCGCCGGTCTCCTCGCCGCGCAGCCGGAGCACCGCCCCCGCCGCATAGATCGCCGCGACCATGCCGAGCATGCCGGTCAGGGCGGACATGAAAGCCTCGGAGAGGCCCTGCCGGCCGCCCATCCGCTCGAATATCTGCCGGGCCTGCTCGTTGTCGCCGACCAGGTCGGACGCGCCGTCGATGATGCCGCCGAAGACGGCACCGGCGGCCAGGAAGCCGGCCGACCAGCCGAACAGGGTGGTCCGCTGGAGCCGCCAGGCCAGGCCGGTGGCGCCGTTCAGGGAGGCGGGTGCGCGGGCCGGGCCCGGCCGGGCGGGCAGGAAGCTCATGCCGAGGTCGCGGCGGGCGGTGAGCGCGTACGCCGCGCCGACCGTGACGGCCGTAGCGGTGAGGAAGAGCAGCAGGACCCACCAGCGCTCGTCGGCGAACGCGCGCAGCTGCTCGGCCCAGCCGACCGGCGAGGCCCAGGTCAGCGGGGAGGAGGCGTCCTCGGTGGCGGCGTCGCCCGCGGCCCGCAGGACGAAGGCCGCGCCCAGGACGGCCCCGGCCAGCCCCTTGGCGGCCCGGGCGCTCTCGGTGAGCTGGGCGGTGATCGCCGCCAGGCCCGCGAAGACCAGGCCGGTGCCGCCGACGGCGAGGCCGAGGGCCAGCGCGCCGCCGGCCGGCTGCCCGGACCCGGCCAGGCCGGCCGCGATGAGCAGGGCCAGCGCGGCGTCGGCGACGAGCGCGGCGAGCAGGGCGGCGGTGAGCGGGGCACGCCGGCCGACCATGGCCGCCGAGAGCAGTTCCTGGCGGCCGGTCTCCTCCTCCTCGCGGGTGTGGCGCACGACGATCAGCAGGCTCATCACGCCGGCCAGCAGCGCGGCGATGCCGCCGATGCGCCAGGCGGTCAGGCCGCCGAGGGAGTCGCCGAACACCGGACCGTAGATGGCGCGCAGGGAGCCGTTGCCGGTCATCGAACTCGCCACGTCGGCGCGCTCGGCGGGCGTGTCGTAGAGCTTCTTGAGGGCGCCGCTCATGCTGACGACGGTCAGTCCGAGCAGCACCACCCAGGCCGGGATCATCAGCCGGTCGCGGCGCAGCGCCAGGCGCAACAGGGTGCCGGTGCCGGCCAGGTCGCGGGAGCCGCCGGTGCGGGCGGTCGCGGGAAGCGTCACGGCGGTCATCGCAGGGCCGCCTTCTCGGGAACGGAGGAGGCGGATGCCGGGGCCCGGTCGCTCCGGGTGTCGTCCTGGTAGTGCCGCAGGAACAGCTCCTCCAGCGTCGGCGGTGTGCTGGTCAGGCTGCGGACGCCGGACCGGCTGAGCGAGCGCAGCACCGCGTCCAGCTTGTCGGTGTCCACCTGGAGCCGGACCCGGTGGCCCTGTATGTCGAGATCGTGGACGCCGGGCAGGCGCGAGAGGCCGTCGGGCGCGCCGGCCAGTTCGGCGGACACGCTCGTGCGGGTGAGGTGCCGCAGGTCGGCGAGGGAGCCGGACTCGACGGTGCGGCCCTTGCGGATGATGCTGACGCGGTCGCACAGCGCCTCGACCTCGGACAGCACATGGCTGGAGAGGAGCACCGTACGGCCGCGGTCGCGCTCCTCCTCGACGCAGTCCTGGAAGACCTCCTCCATCAGCGGATCCAGCCCGGAGGTGGGCTCGTCGAGGATGAGCAGGTCCACGTCGGAGGCGAACGCGGCGACCAGGGCGACCTTCTGGCGGTTGCCCTTGGAGTACGTCCGGCCCTTCTTGGTGGGGTCCAGCTCGAAGCGCTCCAGGAGGTCGGCACGGCGGGCCGGGTCCAGGCCGCCGCGCAGCCGTCCGTACAGATCGATGACCTCGCCGCCGGAGAGGTTGCGCCACAGCGTGACGTCCCCGGGGACGTACGCGATGCGGCGGTGCAGCGCGACGGCGTCGCGCCACGGGTCCTTGCCGAGCAGTTGCGCGCCACCCCCGTCGGCGCGCAGCAGGCCGAGCAGAACGCGGATGGTCGTGGACTTGCCCGCGCCGTTGGGCCCGAGGAAGCCGTGCACCTCGCCGGCCTCGACGTCGAGGTCGAGACCGTCCAGCGCCTGGGTCCGGCCGAATGCCTTGCGGAGGCCGGACACCGTGATTGCCTTCGTCATGGTTCTGAACGTACGCTTCTTTCACAAAATTGTGAAGTTAAGGAACCGTATAAAGTTGAGGGAACGTTCCGGGCCGGGGGAGCAGGGGAGAGGATGAGACGGTGAGCGAGCAGGCAGAGCAGCAGCAGGGCCGGAACACCGGGCGGGACGAGGAGGCGGTCTCCCGCTTCGTGGAACGCTTCGCGGCGGAGCTGACCGAGGCGGGCATGCAGCGGATGGCCTCCCGGGTCTTCGCGGCGCTGCTCGCGTCCGACTCCGGCACCCTGACCTCGGCCGAACTGGCCGAACAGCTGCAGATCAGCCCCGCCGCCGTCTCCGGCGCGGTCCGCTACCTGACGCAGGTCAACATGGTCCGCCGCGAGCGCGAACCGGGCACCCGGCGGGACCGCTACCGGCTCTACAACGAGCTCTGGTACGAGACCCTGGGCAACCGCGAGAAGGTGCTGACCCGCTGGGAGGAAGTGCTGCGGGAGGGCGCGAAGACCCTCGGACCGGACACGCCGGCCGGCGCCCGGGTCGCCGAGACCGTCGAGTTCTTCGAGTTCATGCAGGGCGAGCTGGACGTACTGCTGGAACGCTGGCGCGAGCACCGGGCGCAGCGGCTGGCGGAGGAAGGCTGAGGCACGGCCGCCGCACGGCGCCGCCCCCCCCGCCTCAGCCGTGCGGCAGCGTCAGCCGCCAGGCGTCCGGCTGCACCGTCCACGTACGGGTCCTGACCGGGCCGCCGACCACCACGTCCGCCCGGTAGCGGAAGTCCGCGCCGGACACGGTCACCGACCGCGCGCGGGCCCGTACCGGCGGCTCGGCCGCCTGCCAGTGGACGACGACCTCGGCCAGCCCGCTGCCGTCCGCGCCGTCGCCCGGTGTCACCGACACCCACCGCACCGGCCGGTCCAGGTCGGCCAGCACCACGCCGTCCGCCTCGACCCGCAGCCGGTGGCCGGGCGTGGCCGTCGGGCCGCCGGCCGCCGGGCGGGTTCGTGCGGTCAGCAGCGCCAGGGCCGCGCGGGCCATACGGAGCGGTGCCCGCCACCACGCGGCGGAAGCGTCCGGGCGGGCGTCGGCCCCCGGCCCTTCTTCCGGCGGAACAGGTCCCGCTCCTGGCGTCACGGCCTCGCCCGACTCGTGTGACATGTCCTGAGCCGCCTCGTCCGGCCCTTCCCGAGGGCCCGGCAGCCGCACCACACCGGAGCGCTTGCGGCGGCGGGGCCGCCTGTCCTCCTCCGTCCCGGACGGAATGTCCAGGCCGCCCAGCACGATGCCGTCACTGTCGTCCGTGAGCAGGTGCAGGCTCTGTTCCGTACCGTCCAGGACCGTCCGCGCCGCCGCGACGGTGTCGGTCGGCACGCCCAGCGCGCGCGACAGCGCCACCGCGCCCGGCGCGCCGACCGGCACGACCGCGAGGGCCACCCCCGCCAGATCGCGCTCCTTGTGCAGCAACGCCACCGCCCGGAGCAGGGCACGGTCGTCCCCGATCACCACGGGGCGGCGATGGCCGCGGCGGGCCAGCGCCCGCGCGTACTCCTCGGGGCCGTCCGGAAGGCAGATCTTCGCGGCCGCGCCCGCGCACAGGACGTCCTTGGCGATGCGTACGGATTCCCCGTCCGTTCTGCGGGCGACCGGGTCGATGACCACGAGCAGGGGGCGCCCCCGGACCCCGTCCGGAAAGCAGTGCCCAGATGGCTGCGCCGACACCTCGGTCCTTCCTCAGGTAGCATCTCGGTGCAAGAGCCCCTTGCGCGATTGCGCCAGGGGCTTCGTCTATTCCGGGGCACCGGTTCGACGGCTTCAGCGGTGTCGTACGCATGCATCCGCACGCATACGGCCTCGCGCACGTTGGACATGCCCCGCCCGGAAGGGGTGTACGCCTGTGCCCGCACTTGTGCTGCTCGGTGCTCAGTGGGGTGATGAGGGCAAGGGAAAGGCCACCGATCTGCTCGGTGGGTCCGTCGACTATGTGGTGCGTTACCAGGGCGGCAACAACGCCGGTCACACGGTTGTCGTAGGCGACCAGAAATATGCGCTGCACCTTCTCCCTTCCGGAATCCTCTCGCCGGGGTGCACCCCGGTGATCGGCAACGGTGTCGTCGTCGACCCGGCGGTCCTGCTCTCCGAGCTGAGCGGACTCAACGAGCGCGGCGTCGACACGTCCAAGCTGGTGATCAGCGGTAACGCGCATCTGATCACCCCGTACAACATCACCGTCGACAAGGTCACGGAACGTTTCCTCGGTAAGCGGAAGATCGGTACGACCGGCCGGGGCATCGGCCCGACCTACGCCGACAAGATCAACCGCACCGGCATCCGGGTGCAGGACCTCTTCGACGAGTCGATCCTGCACCAGAAGGTCGAGGCGGCCCTCGACTTCAAGAACCAGGTGCTGGCCAAGCTCTACAACCACCGCGCGGTGGTCGCCGAGCAGGTCGTCGAGGAGATGCTCGGCTACGCGGACCAGATCCGTGGCTACGTGGCCGACACCACCCTCCTGCTGAACAACGCGATCGACGACGGCAAGGTCGTCCTCTTCGAGGGCGGCCAGGGCACGCTGCTCGACGTGGACCACGGCACCTACCCGTTCGTGACCTCCTCCAACCCGACCGCGGGCGGCGCCTGCACCGGTGCGGGGGTCGGCCCCACGAAGATCAGCCGGGTCATCGGCATCCTCAAGGCGTACACGACCCGGGTCGGCGCCGGTCCGTTCCCGACCGAACTGTTCGACGCGGACGGCGAGGCGCTGCGCACCATCGGCGGTGAGCGCGGTGTCACCACCGGCCGCGACCGGCGCTGCGGCTGGTTCGACGCGGTCATCGCCCGCTACGCGACCCGCGTCAACGGCCTGACCGACTTCTTCCTCACCAAGCTGGACGTGCTCACCGGCTGGGAGCAGATCCCGGTCTGCGTCGCCTACGAGATCGACGGCAAGCGCGTCGAGGAACTGCCCTACTCGCAGACCGACTTCCACCACGCGAAGCCGATCTACGAGACGCTGCCGGGCTGGTCCGAGGACATCACCAAGGCCAAGACCTTCGCCGAGCTGCCGAAGAACGCGCAGGCGTACGTCAAGGCGCTGGAGGAGATGTCGGGCGCCCCGATCTCCGCGATCGGCGTCGGCCCCGGCCGGGACGAGACGATCCAGATCAACTCGTTCGTGGACTGACGGGACCGGACCGACGGTCGCAGGCCGCGTCCCCGCTCCGCTCCGGAGCGGGGACGCGGCTTTCGCGTGCGCGGTGGGCTCAGCTCTTCTTCGTGTACGTCAGCGTCGCCTTGCCGTTGTCGAAGACGCGGCGGAGCTTGCCGTCGGAGTGGATGCGCAGGGTGCTGGGGGAGCCCGGCTGGCAGGCGGTCGCCGGGCCCGCCACGACCGTGGTCGGGCCGAGGCGCAGCGGCGGGCCGGCGTTCATGAGGATGGCCTTGAACTCGCAGTGGAAGGTGGCGCCGTTGGCTTCCATGGCCATGACGGTGTCGCCGGTCCCGCCCTGGGTGAGGGTGAAGCGGTAGGCGGGGCTGCCCTTGACGCTCTTGGACTCCCACTCGCCCAGGAACTTCTGCGGGATGCTGCCGGGCTCCTTGCCGGCCGCCTTGCCGACCTTGCCGTCCGCGGCCACCGTACTGCCGTCGGCCTTCGCGGGCGCCTCTTCGTCGTCGGGGCTGAACAGGACATAGGCGATGCCGATGCCGGCGGTGGCCAGGCCGAGGCCGACGGCGGCGGCCAGACCGGCGGCGCGGGTGCGGCTGGTGCGGCCGGAGCGGCCCGTGCCGCCGCGGCCGGCGGGGCTCTTGCGGCGGTGGGCGTGGGCGTGGGAAGCGCCGCCGCGCGGGGGCGGGGTGGCGGCGGAGGCGGCCGGCGAGGGCGCGTGGGCCGGTGCGTACGCGGGCTGGGCCGCCTGGACGGTGGTGGGGGCCGACGCGAAAGCCGCGGCGGGTGTGGGGGCGGGCGTGGGCGTCTGTTCCTGGGCCGCGTCGTGGTGGCCCCAGGATCTCTCGCCGTTCTCCCAGGAGCGGCCGGGGGCTCCGTAGGACCCGCCGTGGTCCTGGTGGCTCCCGTCGCTCGCGCCGGAGTCCTCGTACGCCCCGTTGGGGTTCTCCGCGTCGAGGAGTTCGACCGCGTGCCGCCCCAGCTCGGCTATCAGCGCGCCCGGCAGCCAGGGCTCGTGCGCGTCGTCGTCGGATCTGGTGTACGCGATGAGCTGGTCCGGCGTCGGGCGCTGCGCCGGGTCCTTGGCCAGGCAGGCCGCTACCAGGCTGTGCAGCCCGTACGGCAGCCCGGTCAGATCGGGGTCCTCCTGGGCGATGCGGTACATCAGTGCGTGGACACCGCTGTCCGACCCGCCGAACGGCAGCCGCCCGGTTGCAGCGAACATCAGCACCGAGCCGAGGCAGAAGACGTCGGTGGCCGGGGTGACCGGCCGGCCGCGCACCTGCTCGGGCGACATGAAGCCGGGGGAGCCGACGGCCTGGTTGGTGCGGGTGAGCCCGCCGCCGACGGTCACCGCCTCCAGGGCCCGCGCGATGCCGAAGTCGATGACCTTCGGGCCGTCGATGGTGAGCAGGATGTTGGACGGCTTGAGGTCGCGGTGCACGATGCCGGCGGCGTGGATGCTGCGCAGCGCGCCCGCCAGGCCGCCGGCGAGGATGCGTACGGAGCGCTCGGGCAGCGGCGTACGGCCTTCGGTGATCACCTGCCGCAGCGAGGGGCCCGCGATGTACCCGGTGGCGACCCACGGCGTCTCGGCCTCGGTGTCGGCGTCCAGCACCGGCGCCGTCCACTCGCCGCCGACCCGCCGCGCGGCCTGCACCTCGTGCCGGAAGCGGGCCCGGAAGTCGTCCTGGCCCGACAGCTCGGTCTTGACCAGCTTGACGGCGACCGTGCGGCCCCGGTCGGAGCGGGCGAGGTAGACCCGGCCCATCCCGCCCTCGCCCAGCCGTCCCAGCAGCCGGTACGCCCCGATCCGCGGCGGGTCCTGGGGGCCGAGCTGCCCGAGGCGGCCGCGCTCTGCGCGCTCATTCACGTTCCGCTTGCCCTTTCACCTTGTTCGCCCTGTGCTCCCGGACGTTCCCTGCGGGGACGGTGCCGCAGACGCGAACGTTCTGGACGACGCCGCCGGTTTCGGTTCGGTTCCCCGGTGTCCGTACCGGCCGTGGTCGGGCAGAGTGGCGCGTGGTGCGTGGCGGAAGGGGTCGGTCGGCCGGGCGGGCCGGGAGGGGACTTCGGGACGGCAGGCAGGACGCGGGACGAGACCTCAGTAACCGAGGTTATCGAGCGCCCGGGAGAGCGTCTCCACCGCCTCCATGACCGTACGGAACTGTGCGGGTCCGCCCAGCTGTTCGGACAGCTCGGCGGCGAACTCGCCGTGATCCGGGGTGATCCGCTGCAAAGCGGACAGACCGTCAGTCGTGAGCGCGAGCAACTTGGCGCGCCGGTGGGCGGGGTTGGGCCGGTACTCGGCCAGCCCCTCGGCCACCACCAGGTCCGCGACCCGCTGCACGCTCTGCCGGGTGATGCCCATCGCCCGCGCGATCCCGGCGACCGGCAGCGGCCCGCCCGCAACGGCGCCGAGCACCTGCCACCGGGCGGTGGTCAGCCCGGCCGGGCGGGCCAGCTTCTCCGACACGGCGAGGAACTGGCCGTTGAGACGGAAGACGCCGAGGGCGGTGCGGCTGAGGAGGTCCGGCGTGCTGGGCGGGGCGTCCTCGGGTGCGGTGCCCGGCTCCGGTGCGGGCCCGGTCATGTCGTGGGCTCCGTCGTCCGGCCCTCCGCCGCCTGCCCGGCCGCCATCAGGACGGGGAAGGCGCTCGCGTCCGAGTGGCGGAAGAGGCGGAACCACGCGTCGAGCACCTGCGGTTCCATCACGTCCAGTTCGGCGAGGATCTCCCGGGCGAAGGCGACCGGTTCGGTCGGCCCGGCGGTGATCAGGCCGCGGTCGCGCACCGCGTCCGCGTCGCGGTAGTGGGCGCCGCCCCGGTACCCGTCCTGCGCGGCGAGGTAGTCGGCGGCGCCGCTGGTGTGCGTACGGCCGTCGAGCAGCCCCTCGCGGGCCAGTCCGGCGGTGGCGCCGCAGATGGCGGCGACCGGAACGCCCGCGTCCAGGAACGCGCGGGCCTTGCGGGCGAACGGGGCGAGGCTCTCGCCCGCGTCCCACAGGACGGCGCCGGGGAGGATCAGCAGCGCGCTGTCCTCGGGGTCCAGGGCGTCGAGCGCGAGGTCGGGCGTGATCCGCAGCCCGCCCATGGTGGTCACCGGGCGCCCGTCCCCGAGGCCGACGGTCACGATGCCGAAGCCGGTCCGGCCGGAGCGGAAGGCGTCGCCCGTACGGAGGCGGGTCACGGCGTGGCCGTACTCCCAGTCGGCGAGGGTGTCGTAGACGGCGAGGTGGACGGTGGTGCGGGGCCGTGCGGTCGTACGGGTCATGGTGACTCCCCTGGAGAGCGGGCCGTGCCGCGTGCCGCGGCGCCGTGCCCGATGACAGTATGCTGTCGTAACGACAGGAGGCTGTCAATGGCCCATTTGCTGAGGGGGGCTTCCGCCGTCAAGGCGGGCTCCGCCGTCCGGACAGGCCGGACGCGCGTCACCCCGCAAAGTCGGAGGGAGTTGGCCCGCCCGCCCCCGCCTCCCGGAACCTTTCCGCACCCCCGCTCGTACGACCTCAGAGCGCGGCCACCGCAGCCGTCCCCGCACGATCACCGATCCCCCGCGCACCCGCGGCCCCGCACCCTGTCCGAGGAGACCGTGTGATTCCCGCCTTACGGGCCATCGCCCGCGCCGCCATGGCCGCACGTCCGATACCCCTCGCCGAACTCCAGGCCCGTGCGGAGCTGATGACCCGCGTCGACCACAGCTATCTCGTACCGGTCGAGGTCTTCGCCGACTTCGCGGCCCGGCTGACCGACCCGCACCGGCCCGGCGGCCCGTTCCAGGCGCTGTGCATCAACGGCCGCCGCTGGTTCGGCTACCACTCCGTCCACTACGACACGCCCGACCTGCGGGCCTTCCACGACCACCGGCAGGGGCGCCGGCACCGCTACAAGATCCGCGAGCGGCTGTACGAGGACTCCGGTGAGCGGCAGTTCGAGATCAAGCTCAAGGGGCGGCGCGGCGAGACGGTCAAGCGGCGGCGGCCGCTGCTGCCCGGCGAGGCGACGCTGGGGCGCGGTCCGCGCGGCTTCCTGGCCTCCGTACTGCACGGTACGTACGGCATCGCCGCGCCCGGGGAACTGGTCCCGTCGCTGGTGACCGACTACCGGCGCGCCACGTTCGTCGCCGACGGCCGGCGCGTCACCTGTGACGCCGGGCTGGTCTGCCGGGACGCGGGCACCGGGCGCAGCGTACGGGCCGACGGCGGCCTGGTCCTCGTCGAGACCAAGAGCGCGGTGACCGGCCCGCTGTCGGAGGAGGACCGGCTGCTGCGCTCCTACGGGCTGCGCCCCGCCGAGTTCACCAAGTACTGCGGCGCGATGGCTGCGCTGCGGCCGGGCCTGACGGGGCATCAGTGGCGGCGGGCGGTGCGGACGGCGTTTCCCCGGGAGGCGGCGTAGGCGGGTGTGGACGGGCCCCGTCAGGCTCACGGCCGACTCCGGTGGCCCCGGCCCGCCCTGGAGGTTCCTACAGCCCCACCGACACACTGTCCGCGCCCGTGGTGAGCGCCATACACAGTGTCGGTACCTGCGGCGGAGGGCCGGTCCCTAGGCTGAGGGCGTCCGCCGTACCGTGTCCCCGGGCGGGCCCGAGCGATCCGAGGTAGTGACCGTGACCACGACGCAACCCGACCCGGCAGCCGGCGCGGCGGTGCACGCCGCCGACCGTGCGCACGTCTTCCACTCCTGGTCCGCGCAGGGCCTGATCGACCCGCTGCCGGTCGCCGGCGCCGAGGGCTCGTACTTCTGGGACTACGCCGGCAACCGCTACCTGGACTTCTCGTCCCAGCTGGTCAACACCAACATCGGCCACCAGCACCCGAAGGTCGTCGCCGCGATCCAGGAGCAGGCCGGGAAGCTGTGCACGCTCGCGCCGGGCTTCGCCGTGGACGTACGCGCCGAGGCCGCCCGGCTGGTCGCCGAGCGCACCCCGGGCGACCTCGACAAGATCTTCTTCACCAACGGCGGCGCCGAGGCCGTGGAGAACGCGGTCCGCATGTCCCGGCTGCACACCGGCCGCGCCAAGGTCCTGTCGGCCTACCGCTCGTACCACGGCGCCACCGCCGCCGCGATCAACCTCACCGGCGACCCGCGCCGCTGGCCCTCCGACACCGCCTCGGCCGGTGTCGTGCACTTCTGGGGCCCCTTCCTGTACCGCTCGCCGTTCCACGCGGAGAACGAGGCCCAGGAATGCGAGCGCGCCCTCGCACACCTGGAGGACACGATCGCCTTCGAGGGCCCGCAGTCCATCGCCGCGATCATCCTGGAGACCGTCCCCGGCACCGCCGGGATCATGGTTCCCCCGCCCGGCTACCTGGCCGGCGTCCGGGAGATCTGCGACCGGTACGGCATCGTCCTCATCCTGGACGAGGTCATGGCCGGCTTCGGCCGTACGGGGCACTGGTTCGCCGCCGACCACTTCGGCGTCACCCCGGACCTGCTGACCTTCGCCAAGGGCGTCAACTCCGGCTATGTGCCGCTGGGCGGCGTCGCCATCTCCGCCGAGATCGCCGCCACCTTCGACCAGCGCCCCTACCCCGGCGGCCTGACCTACTCCGGACACCCGCTGGCCTGCGCCTCCGCCGTCGCCACGATCAACGCGATGGCCGAGGAGAAGATCGTGGAGAACGCCGCGGAGATCGGCGAGAAGGTCATCGGGCCCGGACTGCGCGCCCTCGCGGAGCGGCATCCGTCGGTCGGCGAGGTGCGCGGCCTGGGCGTCTTCTGGGCGCTGGAGCTGGTCAAGGACAAGGAGACGCGCGAGCCGCTGGTCCCGTACAACGCGTCGGGCACGGCCAACGCGCCGATGGCGGAGTTCGCGGCGGCCTGCAAGCGCGGCGGCCTGTGGCCCTTCGTGAACATGAACCGCACCCACGTCGTCCCGCCCTGCACCGTCACCGAGGCCGAGGCCAAGGAGGGCCTGGCCGCCCTGGACGCGGCGCTGGCGGTGGCGGACGCGCACACGGCCTGAGCCGGTCCGTACCCGTGCCCGGCCTGTGTACGGGGCCGCGTCCGGCCCCGTACACAGGCGCCACCGTCGCCCCGTCCGTCCCCCTCGCCTATCGTGAAGGCCAGGGCCGCTCTCCTCGCATGCGGTCGTACGCACCAGCCGGCCCACGAGGCCGCCGAAGGAGACGGACACGATGCCCGCCGGCCCAGGCAGCGGAGTCATACGGCGCAACACCCTGCGCCAGCAGATCGCCGACGCGCTGCGCGACGAGGTGCTGGCCGGGCGGCTGCCCTGCGGACACCAGTTCACGGTCAAGGAGATCGCCGAACAGTACGGGGTCTCCGCCACGCCCGTACGCGAAGCCCTGCTCGACCTGTGCGCCCAGGGGCTCCTGGACGTCGAGCAGCACCGCGGCTTCAGGGTGCACGCCTTCACGGCCACCGACTACCGGGCCATGGTCGAGGCCCGGACCCTGATCGTCGAGGGCATCTTCCGCACCCGTGCGGAGCGCGCGCTGAGCACCGCGCCCCCCGCCGTGCTGATGTCCATCAGGCGCCGCGCCGAGGAGGCGGAACGGGCCGCGCGGGCGGGCGACTTGGACGTACTGATCGGATACGACCTGCGCTTCTGGCGTGAACTGGGCAGCCTGGTGGGCAACCCGTACATCAGTGACTTCCTGGACCGGGTACGGGTGCAGAGCTGGGTCTTCGCGGTGCCGCTGCTGCGCCGCGCGACGGATCTGCGCGGCCGGCTGTGGCACGGCCACCGGGACCTGGTCAGCGCCGTCGTACGGCACGACCTGGCCGAGGCGCAGCGGCTGGTGCGCGAATACAACGAGCACTCCCTCGCCCTCGTCGGCGGCGCCTGCTAGCACTACCCTGTCCGTCCGCCCCCCACCCGACCGGAAGCGAGCTCATACGTGGCATGTGACCTGTGGCTGGTCCCCCTTGTCGATGTGCTGTGCCACAGCCCCGACAACCCCTTCTCCGAAGAGATCGCCGCCTACGACAAGGCCCTCACGGAAGCGGGACTGCCGCCCGTCCCCGTCTTCAGCTACATGCCGGGCCTGTCCGGGGACGTCGCCCCGGTCGCGGGCTTCGACTACGACGCGCTGCACTTCCTGCGGCGCGCCTACCTGCTGCGGATCTGCGGTCTCGAAGTGACGCCGGTGGACGGACTGGGCGGGGACTACGAGCAGTTGCTGGAGATGTTCGAGACCACGGCCCAGGAGTCGCACCTGGTGTGGCACTACGACCACGCCGGGGCGTACGTTCCGGTCGACTTCCCGCACCCGCTGGCCACCGAAGAGCTCCTGGAGGGCGGCGGACCGCTGGGCTCCGCCCACGGCCTGCTGCGCGACCTCGAACTCGTCGCGCCGTCCATCGGTATCGATCCGGCCAATCCGCCGGCCGCGCCCGAAGCGCCGTCCCGGCCCACCACCCTGGAGGAGCGGGTGAGCGGGGTGCCCCTGGACGACAGTCCGTTCGCGCGGGAGCGGCATGTGTGGCTGGGGCTGCACGCGGCGGCCACGCGGAGCCTGGGCCAAGGGTCGATGATCGTCTTCAGCTGACGGCTGCCCCGGGCGCGCCCGGCCGCCGGACGCGCCCGGCGCGGCGCACGGGGCCGAGTCGAGCGGGCGTGCGAGCGGGCGCGTAGGCGGCGCGCCCCTCAGCGCGGCGGCTCGGGGGGCCGCTGCCGCGGCATGTTCGGGCGGGTGCCCGGCGGAAGCGTGATCCGGCCAGGTTGCGGACCGCCGGGTTCCGGCCGCTGCCCCCACTGCGCCGTCGCGCGGGCCCCGGGCGGCAGCGGGCCCGGCCGGAACTGCGACATCCAGTCGGCGGTCTCGGCCCGCACCAGCTCCGCGATGTCCTCGTTGAAGCGGCGCAGCACGCCAAGACAGCGCTCGGCCGCCTCGCTGGCGGTGCCCTCCGTCGGGCCGAGGACTTCGCGTACGTTCTCCGAGGCCCAGTCGAACTGGAGCGTATCCAGGCGGCGTTGCACCGCCTGCGCGGTCGCCACGTCCCGCATCCAGCCGGCCGTCACCCCGAAGAACCGGTCGCTGCCGACGCACACCGCCGCCAGCAGCAGCGCCAGATACCCCCACTTCGCGCCGCCGGGAGCCACCCCGGTCAGGTCCAGCAGCGGCAGCAGGCCGCCGACCGCGACACCGGCGGCGGCGCCCAGCCGCAGCGCCCGCGCGCCGCGCCGCTTGGCCACCCGGTCGTGCAGATACCAGGAGGCGGCCTGCAAGGCGCCCGCCTCGACCCAGTGATACAGCTCGTCGAGGCGCTCAGCCGGTTCGCCCCAGTCCCCGAGCGGGAAGGCGCGGCCTCCCAGATCGCGGCGACCGTCGTCGCCGCCCGGCCCGCGCTCCTCCCGAGGGGGCCCCTCGGGCTGCATCTCCGGCTGACTCACCCGTGCACTCCCTCAAGCAGATACGTGCGGTGCGCGCGGTACGTACGAGACGGCCGGTGCGCAACCTCCTTCCTACCGCCGAACGGTTGGCCTCGCCCCCAAGATCGCTTTATTTCCGCCCGGAAGTGGTGCTGCATCAGGTATAAGGTCATGCCCCCTCTCACTCGAAAGAGTTGTCACTGCCCGGCCTCGACCGGTTTCCACGCCTTGCGCCCGTCTCGTCCCCCGGCCCGCCCGCGGTCCCGCCCGCGCCTCCGGCCCGCCCTCGTACAGGGGCCGCGGGGGCGCCGCCCCTGGCCCGCGCCCGCGGCGACTAGGCTGCGCATGTGAAGGTCCTCGTCATCGGCGGCGGCGCCCGCGAACACGCCCTGTGCCGCTCACTGTCCCTCGACCCCGACGTCACCGCGCTGCACTGCGCCCCCGGCAACGCCGGCATCGCCGAGGTGGCCGAGCTGCACACCGTCGATGCCCTCGACGGCGCGGCCGTGGCCGGCCTGGCGCAGCGCCTGGAAGCGGACCTGGTGGTGGTCGGCCCCGAAGCGCCCCTGGTCGCCGGGGTCGCCGACGCCGTCCGCGAGCGGGGCATCCCGGTCTTCGGGCCGTCCGCGCGCGCGGCCGAGCTGGAGGGCTCCAAGGCGTTCGCCAAGGATGTGATGGCCGCCGCCGGGGTGCCCACCGCCCGCAGCTACCTGTGCACCACGCCCGCGGAGATCGACGAGGCGCTGGACGCGTTCGGCGCCCCGTACGTGGTCAAGGACGACGGCCTGGCGGCCGGCAAGGGCGTCGTCGTCACCGAGGACGTCGAGGCGGCCCGCGCGCACGCGCTGGCCTGCGACCGCGTGGTCATCGAGGAGTTCCTCGACGGCCCCGAGGTCTCGCTGTTCGCGGTCACCGACGGCGAGACCGTCGTACCGCTCCAGCCCGCACAGGACTTCAAGCGCGCCCACGACGCCGACCAGGGCCCGAACACCGGCGGCATGGGCGCGTACAGCCCGCTGCCGTGGGCCGACCCCAAGCTGGTCGACGAGGTCATGCGGACCGTGCTCCAGCCGACCGTCGACGAGCTGCGCCGCCGTGGCACGCCGTTCTCCGGTCTGCTGTACGCGGGCCTGGCGATCACCTCGCGCGGCGTGCGCGTCATCGAGTTCAACGCGCGCTTCGGCGACCCGGAGACCCAGGTCGTGCTGGCCCGGCTCCGTACGCCGCTGTCCGCGCTGCTGCGCGCCGCCGCGACCGGCACGCTCGCGTCCCTGCCGCCGCTGCGCTGGAGCGACGACGCGGCGGTGACGGTCGTCGTCGCCGCGCACAACTACCCGGGTACGCCGCGTACCGGCGACCCGATCCGCGGCCTGACCGAGGTCGCCGAGAAGGACGCCCCCGGCGCGTACGTCCTGCACGCGGGGACGAAGAAGGACGACGCCACCGGCGAGGTCGTCAGCGCGGGCGGCCGGGTGCTGTCCGTGACGGCCACCGGCGGCGACCTGGCCGCGGCCCGGGAGCGCGCCTACCGCGCGGTCGGCCGGCTCACGCTGGACGGCTCGCACCACCGTACGGACATCGCGGCGCGGGCGGCGGGGGAGAGCTGAGCGGCTTGCGACCAGGGCGCGCGCCGCGCCCTGCTCCCGCCCCGGTGCCCGGTCTGTGCCCGCGGCGGGTGCTCGGCGCTTCTCTGAGGTGTGCCTGATGCGCCGCTGACCTGGCCCGCTGGTGCCCGCGGGCTTACCTTCCCGGGACGTTCGCGGCACGTACCTGGCCTGTGCCGGGGCGCCCTGGCCCGTTCACGCGGGCGCCCCTGGCAGGCTCCGGGCATGCCCGCAACCGCGTGCGTCCTGCCCGTTGCGCCCCGCTCCCGGACACCCCGGAGGATTTTGGCCGGGATGGGGCTCCCGGCTTTACCCAAAGCCATTCCATCGAGTGACCGCGCCGCTATCCGGCTGACGGGGCGGGACGCCCCAACTAGGGTTCCCCGCATGCGTCGTGTGGCGCCCGTGCCGCCCGTCGGCACGGGCGTCGCGGCGGCGTCCGGCAAGTGGCTCACCGGCATTGCGATGTCAGTGGCCGGTGCCACAGTGGTGGAGAGTGAGCAACGCCGTCGGAGGCCGTTCGCGACCCCGGCACCGTTGCCCCGCTCTTGTCGTCCCGTGTTCTCTTTGTCCGGTTGATCAGGGCAGCAGGGGGTGTACAGGCTGGTGGCAGGTCCGGAAGCAGGAGCAGAGGCGGCGCGCGCCCGCGCGCTCGCGGTGCTGCGGATACGCGGCGCGGCGCTGGGCGTGGCCCTGGTGCCCGCCGCGGTGGCCGTGGTGCTGCTCGTCGGCGGACTGACCGGCCGTATCGGCCGCGCCGACCCCGTCACGAGTTCCACCGGCTGGGACGCCGCGCGCTGGGTGGTCACCGGCCTCGCGCTGGTCGTGCTGCTGCTGGCGGCGCTGGTGACGACCGTCGTCGTACGGGCCCGGCCCGCGCTGAGCCCGTCGGTCCCCATAGCGGAGGAGTCCGCCCCCGATCTGTACCGCCTCGTACGGGACCTGGCCGACCGCCTGGAGGTCCCGGCCCCGTCCGCGATAGCCCTGACGCCCGACTGCGACAGCTGGCTGGAGGACCGTACGCACCGTGCGCACGGCCCGCCGCGCGGCAAGGCGGCGGGTGGTGCGGGCGCCGGAGCGCGCGGTGGCGCACGCGTCGTGCAGGCGCCGGTCCTGGTGATCGGCTCGCCGTTCATGTGGTGGATGCGGGTCGCCGAGCTGCGGGCGCTGCTGGCGCCCGTCGTGGCCGGCACCGGCCCGTCCGCCAACCCGGACATAGCCGCGGCCCGCCGCTTCGTCCGCGGTCTGGACGCCGCGGTGGCGGTCTCCGCGCGCTCCAGGAGCCCCCTGAGCGCACCGGCGCCCGCGTTCGTCGGCTGGGTCGCGCGTCTGCTGCTGCGGGCCTGCCGCGAGCACGCCATGGAGATGGAGCGCTGCGTGGCCGCCGCCGCCTCCGAGCGCGCCCAGAACGTGGACTACGGCCTGCGGATCGTCGCCCAGGAGCAGGTCGGCCTGGCGTACGCGGGCTGGGACCGGCTGCTGACCAGGGTCGCGCTGCCCGCCTGGCGCCTGGGCCGCTGGCCCTCCCGGCTGGACGCCGGTGTGGTCTCCGCGCTCACCGAGCTCTCCCGCCGCGACCGTCTGGCCGAAGGTTTCACCTCGCGCCTGGGCGAGCGCCCCGCGTGCGACCTCCTGGAGGAGCCCGGCGCCGTGGACCGCGCCGCCTCCCTCCTCGCCGCCCGTCTTTTCCACGGCGGCCCGGCCGAGCCGGGGCCGGACTGGTCCCCGGTGGGCTGGCAGCAGTATCCGGAGGAGGTCGTGGACCGCAAGTGGCGCCTGGAGGCGGCGCGACTGCACCGCGTCCTGGACGCTCTTCCGCCGGTCACGGACGGTGGCCGCCCCGGGCGTGCGGAGCCGGAGAGCCCGGAAGGGCCGGGCACCGCGGGGGAGCCGGACGGGCTGGTCGCCGCGGGCGGTGCGGCGGACCCGTCGGGCCCGGCCGCCGCGTACGGTCCGGCAGTCGCCGAGGGCCTGGTCGCCGGTGAGCCCTCGGCCGGTCCGGAGAGCTCCGGCCCCACGCTGATACGGGTCATCGAGCGCCTGACGGCCGGCGAGCGGGCGAGCGATCTCGTCGCCGCGCGCCTCGGCGGCGAGCTGGCGCGCGAGGAGCGCGCGGAGGCGGCGCGCCAGGCGGCCCGCGAACCGGCGGCCGACGGTCCGGACGCGGGCGTGACCTGGGGCGACGGGCTCGCGGACGGACTGCCGCTGTTCCCGATGCAGCCCCCGCGCACGGGCCGCGAGCTGCTCGCCGACCATGTGACCGCGATGGTCTGCTGCGCCGCCGTGGACACCGCCGGCGCGGCCCCCGGCCTGGACTGGCTGGACGGGCCGATCCTGCTCGTGGACGGCGTACGCCGCTCGGATCTGGGCCACCCGGTGCTCCGGCTGGTCGACGACGGCGACGCGGGGCCGCTCGGCGAGTGGCTCGGCGAGGTCGGCGTACGGCCCGAGAAACCGGTCCGGCTCGTGTGAGGGGCGCCGACGGCGCACGAGGAGCGTATGGGGGCGCATTCGGGGGCATGAAGAAGCCGAGTGCGCCTGTTGTGGACGTGCGTTCCGCACCACCCGCACGACCGGGCTGAATGTTCCCCTCCAGTACGGCGTTCATGGCCGGAACCCTTGCGAATTCACGACGAAGGGTGACGGAGCAAGTGCGTAATGTGATGTGCTGGGACTGGCCCCGGTCGTTCAATCGAGCACGAAATCTGAGTGCCGCGGCGGCCTGCTCAGTCGGCGGGGGGACGCAGGGAGGGGAGTACGAGGTGGGGACGGAGCAGATCCGGCGCTGGGAGTCGGGAGCGCTTGCGCACGCGGTCACGGATCCGTTCGGACAGGGCCCGCTGCCCTGGCTGCGCGGCAGCGAGAACTACTTCGACTCCGGTCAGGTGGTCCCCTGGTACGTGGACCCGGCGGTCGCCCCCGGCGAGAAGCGCCTGCCCTCCCCCCGCTCCAGCGCGGGACCCCGCACCGCCGATGATGTCCGCCAGCAGATCAAGGGCTTCGTGAGCACCGGCGCGGTGGCCCCCGGCGAGGCCATCGACTTCCGTGTCTCGGTCGACCCGCCCCAGCCCTTCAGCATCGACATCTACCGCATCGGCCACTACGCGGGCACCGGCGCCGCCAAGATCACCACGAGCCCGCGGCTGGCCGGCATCGTGCAGCCCGCGCCGCTCGCCGCCGACCGTACGGTCTCCTGCCACCACTGGTGGCTGTCCTGGCGCCTCCAGGTCCCCACGTACTGGAAACTGGGCGCCTACGTAGCCGTCCTGACCACCGCCGACGGCCACCGCAGCCACGTCCCCTTCACGGTCCGCGACACCCACCCCGCCGACCTCCTGCTGCTCCTGCCCGACATCACCTGGCAGGCGTACAACCTCTACCCGGAGGACGGGCGCACCGGCGCCAGCCTGTACCACGCCTGGGACGCGGACGGTTCGCTGCTCGGCGAGCCCGACGCCGCCACCACCGTCTCCTTCGACCGCCCCTACGCCGGCGCCGGCCTCCCGCTCCACGTCGGCCACGCCTACGACTTCATCCGCTGGGCCGAGCGGTACGGCTACGACCTCGCCTACGCCGACGCCCGCGATCTGCACGCCGGCCTGGTCGATCCGTCCCGCTACCGCGGCCTGGTCTTCCCCGGCCACGACGAGTACTGGTCCCAGTCCATGCGGCGGACCGCCGAACTGGCCCGCGACAGCGGCACCTCGCTCGTCTTCCTGTCCGCCAACACCATGTACTGGCAGGTCGAACTGGCCCCCTCGCCCGCGGGACCGGACTCCCTGCTCAGCTGCCGCAAGCGCCAGGGCCCCGGCAAGCCCGCCCTGTGGCGCGAGGCCGGCGACCCGGAGCAGCTGCTGATGGGCATCCAGTACGCCGGCCGGGTTCCGGAGCCCGCGCCCCTGGTCGTCCGCAACGCCGACCACTGGATGTGGGAGGCCACCGGCGCCCATGAGGGCGACGAGTTGCCCGGCCTGGTCGCCGGCGAGGCCGACCGCTACTTCCCCCGTACGCCCCTGCCGGAGCACAGCCACCGCATCCTGCTGGCCCACTCCCCGTACGAGGACAGCGAGGGCACCCGCCGCCACCAGGAGAGCTCGCTCTACCGCGCCCTCAGCGGCGCCCTGGTCTTCGCCTCCGGCACCTTCGCCTGGTCCCCGGCCCTGGACCGCCCGGGACACGTGGACGAGCGCGTCCAGCGCGCCACGGCCAACCTGCTCGACCGCATCTGCAAGCGGGACTGAGGCGGGTCGGCTCGGCCTCGGGGGCTAGGGCGTTTCTGATGGATCTCCGTGGAAGACGGAGCGGTGTTCGGTGCGTGCGCTCGGCGTGCGGCGTGAAGGGTCATGTGGCGGAGCCACCTGTCCCTTTGCGCCGTGCGGCGAGGGTGCGTGCCGGGCGTCGCGAGGCCGCGGAGATCTGTCAGAAGCGCCCTAACGCCCCGCGGCCGTCCCCAGTTCCCGCGCCAGCGCCACCGTCAGCGCCCGGAAGATCCGTACCTCCGGATTCGGGTCGCCCGCCCGCGTCGCGAGCACGCTGTGCGCGTACGGCGCGTCCAGCACCGGCACGTACACCGTCCCGGGCCACGGGTAGTAGCGGGCGAAGGACTTCAGCCCGGAGCCCGCGCCGCGGCCCGCCGCGACGCTGGTCAGCACGTCCTGCGGGGTCAGCGCGCAGTCCGGGGCGCGGCGCTCGCCCTCGTCGAAGTACAGGTAGTCGGTGAACGGCCGCGGTGTGTGCCGGGGCAGCCGCAGGTACGGCAGGTCGATGACGTCCGCGACCCGTACGCCCGTCGCCGCGGCGTCCGCGAGCGGCGAGGCCGCCGGGACCGCGACGATCCGCTGCTCGGTGGTCAGGACGTCCACCTCGATGCCCTCGCTCCGGATCGCCGGCCGTACGAACGCGACGTCCACCCGGTCCTCGCGCAGCGCGCTGCAGTGCTCGGTGAAGTTGAGCTGGACCAGCTTCAGCGGGATCTCCGGGCGGGCCCGGCGGAAGGCGTTGACGGCCGCCGGCGTCACCTCGGCAGAGCCGTGCCCCATCACACCGACCCGCAGCCCGCGCGCCGCCCGGGACGAGGCCGCCGAGGCGCGTTCCGCCGCCTCGGTCACGTCCTCCACGGCGGCGTTCGCGGCGGCCAGCAGCGTACGGGCGTGGGAGGCCAGCCGCTGTCCGGCGGCGGTCGGCCGTACGGGGCCGTTGCCGCGGTCCAGCAGCCGGGCGCCGAGCTCGCGCTCCAACTGCTGTACGTGCTGGGTGACCGCGGCCGGCGACAGGAAGAGCCGGGACGCGGCCCGCCCGAAGTGTCCTTCCTCGACCACCGCCAGGAAGGAAGACAGCCGTCGCAGGTCCATAGGTGCCACGATAAATCGGACGCGGGTCCGGTTCCGGGGGCCGTTCACGATTCCTGAACGGAGGCGGCGCCGACCCCCTCCGGCCTCGTACAACGGCTTCCATGAGCACGTCCCCCACCGAACGCCGCACCACCTCCGCTGCCTCCGTCTGTCGTACGGACGGGCCCGGCGCCGGGGCGGCCCCCGTACTGCCGCGACCCGCGCCCCGTACGCCAGGCCGTGCCGCCGGCGGTTCCGCCCGGCCCCGCCACTGGCTGCGCGCGGGCTGGATGATGACGGCCTCCGGCTGGAGCGCCAACCAGTTCTCCGCCCTGCTCGGCGCCTACCGCGGCGACCTGGGCCTGACCACGGCCACCACCACCGCACTCTTCGCGGTGTACGTGCTCGGTCTGATCCCGGGGCTGCTGCTGGGCGGCCCGCTGGCCGACCGGCGCGGCCGACGCCCCGTGGTCTATGCCGCGCTCGCCACCGCCGCTGTGGCGACCTGCCTCCTGATGGCGGGCCCGGCCGCCGCCTGGCTGCTGTGGCCCGGCCGCTTCCTGACCGGCCTCGGCGCGGGCGCCCTGCTCACCGCGGGCAGCGTCTGGATCAAGGAGCTCTCGTCCGCCCCGCACGACCCGTCCACCGCCCCCGGCACGGCCGCCCGCCGCTCCGGCCTCTTCCTCTCGGCCGGTTTCGCCTCCGGCGGGCTGGCCGCCGCGCTGATCGCCCAGTGGGCGCCGTATCCGATGATCACGGCGTATGTGCCGCACCTGGTGCTGTCCGCGGTGGCCGCGGTGGCCGCGGGCCGGGCGCCCGAGACGGTCCGGGCCGGGGCCGCGCACCGTCCGGCCGCCCATGAGGCGCGCCCGACCGCACATGATCACGC
This sequence comes from Streptomyces sp. NRRL F-5755, assembly GCF_001279365.1. Lineage (NCBI taxonomy): Bacteria > Bacillati > Actinomycetota > Actinomycetes > Kitasatosporales > Streptomycetaceae > Streptomyces > Streptomyces sp. NRRL F-5755. The sequence goes on from NZ_LGCW01000283.1 coordinate 29,092, forward strand.
GCCGCGGGGCGCCGGCGGCGCCTCCTTCGGGCGGCTGATCGCCCCGGTGGCCCCCTGGGTCTTCGCCGCGCCGACCATCGCCTTCGTGACCCTTCCGGGGCTCGTCGGCGCGCGCCTCGACGGCTGGCAGACGGTGTACGCGGGTGTCGCCACCGCCGTGACTCCCGGCGCCGGGCTGCTGGTGGCGCCGCTCGCCCGCCGGCTCGCCGCCCGGCACCGCCTGGCCACCGCCGTCGCCGGGCTGGCCGCCGTCGCGCTCGGCCTCCTCGTCGGCGCCCTCGCCGTCATGGCCGTGCAGCCCGCCGTGGCGCTGGCCGCCGCGGTGGTGCTCGGCGCCGGATACGGGCTGTGCGTGGCGTACGGCCTGACCGAGGTCGCCGCGCTGGCGCCGCCGCACCGGCTGGCCCGGCTCACCGCCCGCTTCTGGACCCTCGCCTACCTGGGCTTCTTCGCCCCGTACGGCGTCACCCTGCTCAGCGCGCTGTGGTCCCCGCAGGCCATCCTCGCCGCCGCGGCACTGCTGGCCGTCCTCACTCTCGGGGCGGTCGCCCGCGCGGCGCACCGTGAACGGCTCTGACCGGGCTCGATCGGCACCGACTGGGCCCGGCCGGAGACGGTCCGCCGGGCCCGTACCGGGCGCCGGTCCCGCACATGCGGCCCCCCGCGACCCTGGGACGCCGTCCCGTCCCCGCATACGGGAGAATCGGACCGACGCCTGGATCAACCTACGCGGAGGCAGCGTGTCCGGTTTTGTAGAAAAGCCCGAGGCAGTGGAGGTACCGGGGCTCACCCACCTCCACACCGGCAAGGTGCGCGACCTCTACCAGAACGCCGCCGGTGACCTGATCATGGTGGCGAGCGACCGCATGTCGGCTTTCGACTGGGTGCTGCCCACCGAGATCCCGGACAAGGGGCGGGTGCTCACCCAGCTCTCGCTGTGGTGGTTCGACCAGTTGGCCGACCTCATCCCCAACCATGTCCTGTCCACGGAGCTGCCGCCCGGCGCCCCCGCGGACTGGGAAGGCCGTACGACGGTCTGCAAGTCGCTGGCGATGATCCCGGTGGAGTGCGTCGCCCGCGGCTACCTCACGGGCTCCGGCCTCGTCGAGTACCAGCAGACCCGTACGGTCTGCGGGCTGGCGCTGCCCGAGGGCCTGACCGACGGCTCGGAACTGCCCGCCGCGATCTTCACCCCCGCCACCAAGGCCGCCGTCGGCGAGCACGACGAGAACGTCCCGTACGAGGAGGTCGCCCGCCAGATCGGCGCCGAGACCGCCGCCCAGCTGCGGCAGGCCACCCTCGCCGTGTACGGGCGGGCCCGCGACATCGCCCGCGAGCGCGGCATCGTCCTGGCGGACACCAAGTTCGAGTTCGGCTTCGACGGGGCGGAGCAGCTGACGCTGGCGGACGAGGTCCTCACCCCGGACTCGTCCCGCTTCTGGCCCGCGGACACCTGGGAGCCGGGCCGGGCCCAGCCCTCCTTCGACAAGCAGTTCGTCCGCGACTGGCTCACCTCGCCGGCCTCCGGCTGGGACCGCAGGAGCGAGCAGCCGCCCCCGCCCCTGCCCCAGGAAACCGTCGACCGCACGCGCGCCAAGTACATCGAGGCGTACGAGCGGCTGACGGGGCTGACCTGGGGGTAGGGCGGAGTGGGGCCGGGTGCGCCCCGGCCCCATGGGCGCGTACCCGGGCCTCATGGGCGCCGGTCCTTGCGTACGGGGGCCGGCCCTGCGTACTGGGGCCGGTCCCGACGAAGAAGGCCCCGGTCACGAGGACCGGGGCCTTTTCCCTGAGCGGACGACGAGGCTCGAACTCGCGACCTCAACCTTGGCAAGGTTGCGCTCTACCAACTGAGCTACGTCCGCCTGCCCCGCGCTCAGCGGCGCGGTGCGGGCTCCACTATAGCCAACCTCGCGCGCGGGCGATGCGCGCTGCAGCGTGACGGTTCTCGGCGGAGAGCTTCGCGGTGGCCGAGGAGAGGTAGTTGCGCACCGTCCCCGGCGACAGCGCGGCCCGCTCCGCGATCTCCGCGACGGGCGCGCCGTTCTCCGCGTACTCCAGTACTTCCGCCTCCCGTACGGTCAGCGGCGAGTCCCCGGCGCTGATGGCGTCGGCCGCCAACTCCGGGTCCACATACCGGTTTCCGGCGTGCACCGAACGGATGATCTCGGCCAGCCGCTGCGCCGATACGGTCTTCGGCACGAACCCCCGCACCCCCGCCTCCAGGGCCCGCTTCAAGTGGCCGGGACGCCCGTGACTGGTCACGATCATGGTCCGGCAGCTGGGCAGCCGGCTGCGCAGAGATGTGGCCACTGCCACACCGTCCGCCCCCGGCATCTGAAGATCCAGTACGGCGACATCGGGCCGATGAGCCAACGCCATCGCCAACGCCTCCGGCCCCGACCCCGCCTCGGCCACCACCTGAAGATCATCCTCCAGCGCCAGCAGCGCGGCCAGCGCCCCCCGGATCAGGTGCTCGTCGTCGGCGAGCAGGATGCGTAGGGGGGCCTGGGGTTCCGGCGAGGGCGCGGGCGTGGGCTGCGAAGGCGCGGTCGTCGGAGGCTGCGGGGGTGTCGGTGGGGTTCTCGAAGGGTCCGCCACCGGAACCGCAGGTGCCTCCGTATCGGGCTGCCGGCCGGACGTCGGCACCGCGCCGGACGTCGGCATCGCGCCGGACCCCGGCATCGCGCCGGACCCCGGCACCTCTCGGGACTCCCGCCCCGGCTCGGACATCCGCCCCGGCTCGGGCCTCCGCCCCCACTCCTCCGCTCGCTGCTCTCCCGCTCGCCGCTCCTCCGCCATGGTCTCCGCTTCCCTCACGTCGCTCTGTCCCTCCGGCCGGGTGCCCGGCCGGCCACACACGGGCCATCGTCGCCCGCCCAGTACGGCCCGCCGCCGATTCCGCCCGCCGCCGACTTTGCCCGTACGTACCCGCACGGGCTCCTACGTCCGAGCGGGCCACCCGCTCGCGGCGAGCCCGGACGCGTCCCCCTGCGCCACCTGACCCTCCTCCAGCGGGACATGTGCCCGCAGCCAGAAGCGGCCGTCCGGGCGGGGGCCGACGACCAGCGTGCCGTCCAGGGCGGCCAGGCGTTCCCGCAGGCCGGCGATGCCGCTGCCGGCGCTGCGCCGGATCACGTCCGGTACGACGCCGTCGTTCTCCATCGTGAAGATCACCGCCGGTTCGGGCCGGGCCGCCGTGTCCGCCCCGGCGCCCGCCCGTCCCGGCTCCGCGCCGCGCGTCCGGTCGCCGCCGGGCGTGCCGTCGGACGTCACCCGCAGCGTCAGCCAGCAGGTGGACGCGTTGGCGTGGCGCAGTACGTTCGTGGTGCCTTCCCGTACGACCCAGGCCAGCACCGACTGCACCTGCTGCGGCAGCCCGGTGCTGTCCTCCTGGTCCATCAGGCACTGCACCCCGGCCGCCTGGAGCACCGCCCGCGCTCCCGCCATCTCCACGTCCAGGTCCGCCTCCCGGTAGGCGCGGACCACGTCCCGTACCTCCCGCTGGGAGTCCTGGGCCATCTGCTGCACCTCCGACATCTGGTCGGCGGCCTCCGGCCGGCCCTTGCGCGACAGCCGCACCGCCAGCTCGCTCTTGAGCGCGATCACGGCCAGGTTCCGGCCGACGACGTCGTGCATGTCCCGCGCGAACCGCAGCCGCTCCTCGGCCACGGCGAGCCGCGCCTGCGCGCCCTTGGCCTCGTCCAGCTCCCGCATCGCGGCGAGGATCCAGCCCCAGCTGCGGCACGTCAGCGCGGCGAAGACCGTGGCGAAGGCGAGGGTGATCGGCAGTCCCGCCACGCATACGAGCGGTACGCCCGCGAGGGACATCGCCGTCATGGTCACCGCCGTGACCCCCACGTACACCAGCGCCTGCCAGCGCTTCTTGATCACGAGGGACAGGAGACAGCCGATGGGCAGGGTCGGGAAGAGCGTCATCGTCGACCAGGACTGCAGGTTCGTCGTCGACAGCCCGCCATCGGTCATCAGCTTCGTGAGCAGAGCCATCGACGCGGCCGCCAGCACCCCGGACACGGCGATCAGCCGCCACGGCGCGGGGGTGCCGTAGACGTAGTGCGAGAGCCCGCGCCGTACGCCGGGGAGGTAGACACCGCACTGCACCAGCCCCAGCAGCGTGACCGGCAGGAGCGGCAGCAGGGAATGCTGTGACGGGGCCGCCGTGGCGACGAGCGGTGCGACCAGCCAGCCGCAGTACATCAGCCATGGCGTGACATACAGCGTCCACCGCGCCCACAGGAAGACCTGCGCGACCCTGCCCCGCCCCCGCAACTTGAGCAGCTGCTCCTGGAACACCGGCTCCGCACCCCCGTCGTCCTCAGCGCCGTACATCCTTAGTGCCGTGGCTCCCAGCGGAACCACCGACGTACAGCAAACACCGCGAGCCCGGCCCAGGCCAACGCGATGACCAGCCGCTTCAGTGTGTCGGTGAGGTCGCCCTCGCCGAGCCAGCCGTCCCGTACCAGGCCCATCACCGGCGACAGGGGCAGCAGCTCCAGGACCGCGGCGACCCGGTCGGGGAAGATGTCCAGCGGCGCGACCATGCCGGAGCCGGCCATGGAGACGAAGACGAACGGCAGCGTGGTCAGCGAGGCCGCCTCGGCGCTCTTGGTGATGGCCGTGGAGGCCGCGGCCATCGCGACCACGATCACCATGCCGAGGAGCACTCCCAGCACCAACAGATGCGGGGCCCGGGGCAGGTCCACCTTCAGAGCCAGCCCGCCGCAGATCACCAGCAGGACGCACTGCGCCAGCCCGATGAGCACCGTCGGCAGGGCCGTCCCGGCCAATATCTCCCGGTCCGTCAGCTCACCGCAGCGCAGCCGCTTGAGCACCAGTTCCTGGCGCCGGGTCACCAGCGCGCCCGTGACGGTGCCGTACACCGCGAAGATCAGCACGAAGCCGATGGTCCCCGGCAGCAGGGCCGTGCCGACCGACAGGCCGTTCTTCTCCAGCGGCATTTCGGCGACCGCCCGGTGCATGGCGAAGGCCATGATCAGGGGCATCAGCAGGGCCATGAACAAAGTGGTCTTGTTCCGGCCCAGCAGGGTCAGTTCCGCGCGGGCCAGGGCCGTCAGCCGGTCGCGCGTGCCCGTACGGGCGGCAGCCCCGGGCCTCGTCTCGATACCGGTGGCGCTCACTTGTCCTCCAAACCCTTGGCGATCCGCAGGAACGCCTCCTCCAGCGACGCCGAGCGGGCGTCCAGCCCCCGCAGCTCGATGCCCTTGTCCCGCGCCCACAGCAGCACGCCGGTGGCGGCCCGCTGCAGGTCGGAGGTGAACAGCCGGATCGTGCGGCCCGTCGTCTCGTGTCCGTCGACGCCCAGTTCGGGGAACGGCGGCAGGTCGCCGGCCAGGAAGCCGTCGGGCAGCTCGAAGGAGATCTGCGCGGGGTGGCTGGCCACCACCTCCGCTACTGTGCCGGTCGTCGCTATCCGGCCCCGGTGCATGATCGCGAGGCGGTCGGCCAGTCCCTCGGCCTCTTCCAGGTAGTGGGTGGTCAGCACGACGGTCGTGCCGTCCGCCCGCAGCCCGCGTATCAACTCCCAGGTCGTGTGGCGGGCTTCGGTGTCCAGGCCGGTGGTCGGCTCGTCGAGGAACAGCACCTCGGGCCGCCCGAGCGTGGCCATGGCCAGGTCCAGCCGCCGCCGCTCGCCACCGGAGAGCATCTTGATCCGGACGTCCCGGCGCCGGGCCAGACCGACCATGTCCAGTGCCTCGTCGACCGGCCGGGCGCCACTGGTGGTGCCCGCCCACATCCGTACGGCCTCGGCCGCCGTCAGGTCCGAGGGGAAGCCGCCCTCCTGGAGCATCACGCCGACCCGCGGCCGGACCTGGGCCCGCTCCGCGTACGGATCGTGGCCCAGCACACGCACCTTGCCGCCGGTCGGCGCGGCCAGCCCTTCGAGCAGCTCGACGGTGGAGGTCTTGCCCGCCCCGTTGGTCCCGAGCAGGGCGAAGAGCTCGCCGCGGGCGACGGAGAAATCTATGCCCCGCACCGCTTCGTAGCCCGCATTGCCCTTCTTGTTCTTCCGGCCGCCCCCGGACGGCCCGTACCGCCTGCGCAGACCCGTGACGTCAATCACGTTCGCGCCGAAGTCCCCGATGTTCATGGTTCAAGGCTCCCGCCCGGATCCGGCCCGGGGCAGTGCGGCTTGTCATCAGCCCAGATGACAAATGTCAGGTGGGGCGGGGAGGTGGCCGCCCCTGCGGGCGGGACGGCGTGGGCGCACGCGAAAGGCCCCGGTCGCGATGACCGGGGCCTTTTCCCTGAGCGGACGACGAGGCTCGAACTCGCGACCTCAACCTTGGCAAGGTTGCGCTCTACCAACTGAGCTACGTCCGCAGGCATCCGACCGGCTTTCACCGGGCGGCGCGACAGCTACTCTACCTGATCCACAAGACCGGTCGGTACTGTCAGAGCGGGTGACAGGGATTGCACACTGCGCCTCCCCCTTGGAAAGGGGGCGCTCTACTACTGAGCTACACCCGCATGACCACCATCCACCGGGTCCGAAGATCCGGTCGATGCTGTCAGAGCGGGTGACAGGGATTGCACACTGCGCCTCCCTCTTGGAAAGAGGGCGCTCTACTACTGAGCTACACCCGCGTGACTCCTTGGGGTTCGGCCTTTCGGCCTCGCCCCTCGGCGTGCTCCAGACTCTAGCTGATCAACAGGGGTGCTGCGCAACTCGGCTGCTGGGCAGTGCGAACCGGCCCGCCCGCCACCGCCCCGCCGCCGTCCGTCCGGTGTCCGTCCGGCGTCCGTCCGCCGGCCCGCGGCCGGACGCCGGACGGCCCGGGTCAGCTGTTGGCCGCGTCGAAGGCTTCGTAGACCTTCTTCGGGATCCGGCCGCGCGGGGGCACGTCCATGTGGTGGGAGCGGGCCCAGGCGCGCACCGCCGCGGGGTCCGGCGTCACGGAGGTGTGGTGGTACGCCTTGCCGGACTTCGACCGCTTGCGGCCGGCCTCCACGAACGGGGCGAGGGCGCCGCGCAGTTTCTTCGCATTGGCGGGATTGAGGTCGATCTCGTACCACTTACCGTCCAAACCGAAGGTGACCGTCTCTGCGGCTTCTCCGCCTTCGATGTCATCGGAGAGCGTGACTACTACGCGCTGCGCCACGGATATCGGTCCTTTCGAGCAGCAATCCCGTCCTGACATGGAGGGATGCTGCAGATCCGGCTGATTGGGATCAATGCATTTTCATTTGTACAGCGACAGGCATTGCAAGGTGAAGCCCAGTTAATTTCCTCAGCGTGTCCTTCCGCAATGCGGACCCTAGGTCTTTTCTGAGATTTTCCCCACCGCTCACCGAAGCCGATGCCGCAACGTGATCACACCGTCACGATATCTATGCGCGTAGATTTTCGAACACGGTACTGTGAGGGCACCGCCTTACGCACCACACCATCGGGAGTGCCAGTGGCACGCGTCGTAGTCGACGTCATGCTCAAGCCGGAGATCCTCGACCCGCAGGGGCAGGCGGTGCAGCGTGCACTGCCACGCCTGGGATTCGAGGGGATCCGCGACGTCCGTCAGGGCAAGCGTTTCGAACTTGAGGTGGAGGGCCCGGTCGACGACGCCGCCCTCGCCCGTATCCACGAGATGGCCGAGACCTTCCTCGCGAACACGGTCATCGAAGACTTCACCGTCCATGTAGAAGACCGGGCCGCATCGTGACGGCGCGCATCGGAGTCATCACCTTCCCCGGCACGCTCGACGACCGCGACACCCAGCGCGCCGTCCGGCTCGCCGGGGCCGAGGCGGTGCCGCTGTGGCACCGTGACAAGGACCTCAAGCAGGTCGACGCCGTGGTGCTGCCCGGCGGTTTCTCCTACGGCGACTATCTGCGGGCGGGTGCCATCTCGCGCTTCTCGCCGGTGATGGAGGCCGTGATCGAGCAGGCCAGGGCCGGTATGCCGGTGCTGGGCATCTGCAACGGCTTCCAGGTCCTGACCGAGACGCACCTGCTGCCCGGCGCCATGCTGCGCAACGAGAGCCTCCACTTCGTCTGCCGCGACCAGAAGCTGCGGGTGGAGAACGCCGGCACCGCCTGGACCACCGACTACACGGCCGGCCAGGAGATCTCCGTACCGCTGAAGAACATCGACGGCCGGTACGTCGCCGACGAGCGCACCCTCGACATGCTGGAGGCCGAGGGCCGGGTCGCCTTCCGCTACCTGACCGAGGGCGAGCCCGCCGACGGCTACGGCAACCCCAACGGCTCGCTGCGCGACATCGCCGGCATCACCAACGAGGCGGGCAACGTCGTCGGCCTCATGCCGCATCCCGAGCACGCCGTCGAGCCGCTGATCGGCACCGGCCGCACGGACGGACTCGGATTCTTCACCTCGATCCTGAAGAAATTGGTCAACGCATGACGCTCGACACGGTCAAGCACGCAGCCGAGACGCCGGACACCGACCAGCCGTGGGCCGAACTCGGCCTGAAGCAGGACGAGTACGAGCGCGTCCGCGAGATCCTGGGCCGCCGTCCCACCGGCGCGGAACTCGCGATGTATTCGGTGATGTGGTCGGAGCACTGCTCGTACAAGAGCAGCAAGGTCCATTTGCGGCAGTTCGGGCAGAAGGTGCCCGAGAACGACGCGATGCTCGTGGGCATCGGCGAGAACGCCGGTGTCGTGGACGTGGGCCAGGGCTTCGCGGTCACCTTCAAGGTCGAATCGCACAACCACCCCTCCTACGTCGAGCCGTATCAGGGCGCCGCCACCGGCGTCGGCGGGATCGTGCGCGACATCATCGCCATGGGCGCCCGCCCGGTCGCGGTGGTGGACCCGCTGCGCTTCGGCGCCGCCGACCACCCCGACACCAAGCGCGTCCTGCCGGGTGTGGTCGCGGGCATCGGCGGCTACGGCAACTGCCTGGGCCTGCCCAACATCGGCGGCGAGGTCGTCTTCGACGCCTGCTACCAGGGCAACCCGCTGGTCAACGCCGGCGCCATCGGCGTGATGCGGCACGAGGACATCCACCTGGCCAAAGCCTCCGGCGCCGGCAACAAGGTCATCCTCTACGGGGCCCGGACCGGCGGCGACGGCATCGGCGGCGCCTCCATCCTGGCCTCGGAGACCTTCGACGACGCAAAGCCGAGCAAGCGGCCCGCCGTCCAGGTCGGCGACCCCTTCCAGGAGAAGCTGCTCATCGAGTGCACCCTGGAGGCGTTCGCCGAGAAGCTGGTCGTGGGCATCCAGGACCTGGGCGCGGCCGGCCTGTCCTGCGCCACCAGCGAGCTGGCGTCCAACGGCTCCGGCGGTATGCGCGTGGAGCTGGACGACGTACCGCTGCGCGACTCGACGCTCTCGCCGGAGGAGATCCTCATGAGCGAGTCGCAGGAGCGCATGTGCGCCGTCGTGGAGCCGGACAAGGTCGAACGGTTCCTGGCGATCTGTGAGAAGTGGGACGTCACCGCCACCGTCATCGGCGAGGTCACCGACGGCGACCGGCTGGAGATCTACTGGCACGGCGAGAAGATCGTCGACGTCGACCCGAAGACGGTCGCGCACGAGGGCCCGGTCTACGAGCGCCCGTACGCCCGCCCCGCGTGGCAGGACGCGCTGCAGGCCGACGACGCCAACAAGCTGGCGCGGCCGGCGAACGGCGCGGAGCTGCGCGAGCAGGTCCTGAAGCTGGTCGGCTCGCCCAACCAGGCGTCCAAGTCCTGGATCACCAGCCAGTACGACCACTTCGTGCAGGGCAACACGGTGCTGGCGCAGCCCGAGGACGCCGGCATGATCCGCATCGACCCGGCCTCCGGCCTGGGCGTGGCCATCGCCACCGACGGCAACGGCCGGTACGCCAAGCTGGACCCGTACCACGGCGCGCAGCTGGCGCTGGCCGAGTCCTACCGCAATGTCGCGGCCACCGGCGCGAAGCCCCTGGCGGTCTCCGACTGCCTGAACTTCGGCTCGCCGGAGGACCCGGCGGTGATGTGGCAGTTCGCCGAGGCCGTCCGCGGCCTGGCCGACGGGTGTCTGGAGCTGGGCACGCCGGTCACCGGCGGCAACGTCTCGCTGTACAACCAGACCGGCGAGGCCGCCATCCACCCCACCCCCGTCGTCGCGGTCCTCGGTGTGATCGATGACGTGCGGCGCCGCACCCCGGTCGCGTTCGCCGACGAGGGCCACCTCATCTACCTCCTCGGCGACACCAAGGAGGAGCTGGGCGGGTCGGCCTGGTCGCAGGTCGTCCACGACCACCTGGGGGGCCTGCCGCCCACGGTGGACCTGGGGCGGGAGAAGCTGCTCGCCGAGATCCTGATCTCGGCCTCCCGCGACGGCATGATCGACGCCGCGCACGACCTGTCCGACGGCGGCCTGGTGCAGGCCCTGGTCGAGTCGTGCCTCAAGGGCGGCAAGGGCGCCCGCATCGTCGTCCCCGACGGTCTGGACCCCTTCGTCCTGCTCTTCTCCGAGTCGGCGGGCCGTGCCGTCGTCGCGGTGCCGCGCAGCGAGGAGCTGCGGTTCTCCGACATGTGCGGCGCGCGGGGCCTGCCGGCCACCCGCATCGGCGTCATCGACGGCGATGTCCTCGACGTCCAGGGCCAGTTCACCATCCCGCTGAGCGACCTCAGGGAAGCTCATGAGGCGGCGATCCCGGCGCTGTTCGGCTGATTCCGGCCGGGTCCGGCCGAGCCGGTCCGGTCGTGTGGTGGTCCGTCCCTTCCCGGGGGCGGGCCACCGCGTCGTCGGGCGGCCGTACGGATTTCCGCCCGGCGCCCGCCGGCGCATCGGCCCGTATGCGCGAGGCCAGGAGCAGTGCCAGCACCAGCACGCCCGCCGAGCAGAGGAAGACCACGCCTATGGATGAGCTGAAGGCGTCCACCGCGCGGGTGTGGGCCTCGCCCTTCAGGGCCGGTATGGCGCTGGTGGAGCCGCCGGGGCCGCGGTCGGCGTAGACGCGGGCGAGCACCGTACCGAAGAAGGCCGTGCCCAGGGAGCTGCCCAGGGTCTGGAAGAAGCGGACGCCGGTCGTCGCCACCCCAAGCTGGTGGCGCGGCGCGGACTGCTGCACCAGCACGATCAGCTGGCCCAGCGTCTGGCCGAATCCGGCGCCGAGCAGGAGGAGTTCGGCCCGTACGGCCCACAGGCCGGTGTCGGCGCCGTTGGCGGAGAGCAGCAGGGCGGCCACGGCGGCGCAGGCCGTGCCGCTGATCACGGACGCCTTCTCCGACCACCCGCGGGCGGCGAGCCGGCCCGTCAGCAGGCCCGAGACGGCTATGCCGAGCGCTACGGGAATCATGAACAGGCTCGCGGAGGTGGGGGCGATGCCGCGGGCCAGCTGGAGATAGATCATCACGTAGACCAGCGAGCCCATCATGGCCACGCCGACCAGGCCCTGCACGGCGAAGCCGGTACGCAGCGCGGGGATGCGGAACATGGTCAGCGGGAGCAGTGGCTCGGCGGCGGTGGCCTGCCGCCACAGGAACAGGGCGAGCAGCGCGACGGCGCCACCGAACAGCCCGAGGATCACCGGCGAGCCCCAGCCGTAATCCCGGCCGCCCCACTCCGTCACCAGCAGCAACGCGGTGGAGAAGGCCGCCGCCAGCGCCGCGCCGAGGAAGTCGATGCGGTGCCGCTCGCCGTGGTGCGGGAGCTTGAGGGCGAGCGCGGAGACGACGAGCACGGCGATGCCGACCGGCAGGTTGACGTAGAAGATCCAGCGCCAGTCCGCGTGGTCGGCGAGCAGACCGCCGACCACCGGTCCCAGGGCCATGCCGGCCCCCGCGACCAGCCCGCCTGTTCCGGCGCCCTTCCGCGTGCCCTTCTGGCCCGGCCCCTTGAGCTGGGCGAGGACGACCATGGTGACGCTCATCAGTCCGCCGCCGCCCAGCCCCTGCACCGCACGGAAGACGATGAGCTGCTCCATCGACTGCGCGGCCCCGCACAGCGCCGAGCCCAGCAGGAAGGTGGCGACGGCCCCGAGGAAGACCTTCTTGGCGCCCAGGGAGTCGCAGAGCTTGCCGTACAGGGGCAGCGCCGCGGTGGCGGCGAGCGAGAACGCGCTGATGAGCCAGGGGATGCGGTCGACGCCGTGCAGCGGGTCCAGCTCGCGGACGATCGGGACCGTCGCGGCCGAGACGATGTTCGTGTCGAGGACGGTGAGCAGCATCGTCACGAGGCAGACGACGAAGCCGATGCGGAGCCGGGCCGGCGTCATGCCGCCGGGCGCGGCGGGGGAGGACGGCCCGCCGGCGGCGGCCGCACCGCCCGGGGAAGTCCGCGAAGACGTGGTGGAAAGGGTCATGGCTGCACCATGCCCGGCAAGTGTGGACCGAGTCAATGTTTAGCCCGGTATTATTTTTTGCCCTGGTACAGTGGTGCCATGGTTGAGGAGCTGGGGCTGCGCGAGCGCAAGAAACTGCAGACCGAGCGGCGCGTCTGGCGGACCGCCCTCGAACTCTTCCTGGAGCGGGGCTTCGAGAAGGTCTCCGTGCAGGAGATCGCCGCGGCCGCGGATGTCTCCAAGATGACCGTCTTCAACTACTACGGCTCCAAGGAGGACCTGGTCCTCAAGCCGATGGAGCACCACGCCGGGGACGCGGCCCGGGCCGTCCGCGACCGCCTGCGGGGCGAGTCGGCGGTCGCCGCGGTCTGCCGCCAGTTCGTCGAGATGCTGGAGCTGCGGGACCCGTCCGTCGGCCTGTGCGATCAGGCGGAAGTGCTCAGCATCCGCCGGCTGATCGTGGAGACCCCGGCCCTGCTGCTTCGCGCGTACGCCAATCGGATGCACGGCCTCCAGCGGCTCGCCGAGGTACTGGAGGAGGAGGCCGGCGGCGACCGGATGGACGCCCAGGTGGCCGCGGGCCAGATAATGGCCGCCCGTAACGCGCTCATCAACGAGAACCACCGCAGGCTGCTGGAAGGCGAGACCGCCGACGCCGTGTACCCGGACGCGGTCGCCGCCGCGCACCGCGCCTTCGAGCTGGTGGAGCGCGGTCTGGGGGGCTACGCCACGCGCCCCGCCGAGTAGCCTCGACGCCATGCCCAGTGCCCGCAAGCCGTCCGGCAAGTCCCGCGCCCGCAGCTACGACTCCGCCAAGACCCGTGCCGCGGTCGTCGCGCAGTTCGGTCACGTACGCGTCGCCGTGGAGCGTCTGACTCCCGAGCAACTCGCGCTGCCCACCCGCCTCGGCGACTGGACGGTCCGCGAACTGGTCGCCCATCTGGCCATGGCCGTCGAGCAGGTCCCGGCGGCGCTGGCGCAGCCGGCGCCGCCCGCCCAGGAGGTCACTCTCGCCACCTGGCCGTCCGCGACCCGCGCGCTGGCCGGGAAGGTCGACGAGATCGCCCGCGCGACGGCGGCCGGGGCCGCGCCGACGGACCTCATGGACCGCGCCGCGGCCCGCTATGCCGAAGCCGTCCCCATGGCGCCCGACGACCGGCTGCTGGCCGCCCGTATCGGCGCGATGCGGCTGGCCGACTTCCTGGTGGTCCGCTGCGTCGAACTGGTCGTGCACACCGACGATCTGGCCGCCGCCACCGGTCTGGAGATCCCGTACGACCGCCAGGCCCTGGCCACCGCCACCCGGCTGCTCGCCGACGCCCTCGCGGCCAAGGCGCCGGGCGGCTCGGTCGAGGTCCGGGTGCCGCCGTTCGCCGTCGTCCAGTGCGTCGAGGGCCCCCGGCACACCAGGGGTACGCCGCCGAACGTCGTCGAAACCGACCCGCTCACCTGGCTGCGCCTGGCCACCGGACGTACGACGTGGCCGACGGCGGTCGAGGACGCGGCGGTCAGCGCCAGCGGCGAACGGGCCGACCTCGCACCGTACTTGCCCCTTATGGGCTGATTCCGGCAGGCAATCGGCAGGCCGGACACCGGTCATCTCGCGAAGAGTGAGCGCGACAAGGCCAGCCCGATACGTCCGGGAATCACCAGAAGCGTTCACCTGAGCGCCGCGCGCCGACATGCGAGTGGCGCATCTCACCCCGGCCCCGTACGGCGGGGTGTACGGCACCGGGCGGAGCGGAGGCGGCGAGGACCGGCTCCGGGCCCGAATCGGGCGGGTCCCGGGCGCGGAGAGCGTGGCCGCGAGCCCACCACGGCGCGCGATTCAGCCCGTGAGCGGGCGCTCACGCCCGGCATTCCGCCACCCGGACCAGGGCCCCCGGCGCCCACCCGGGTTCGATCCCCGGTTCGGATGAATCGCGGACCTGCCCTAGACTCGGTGTCGTGCCACGTGGTGACGGACGACTCAGCCACGACCTGCTCCCCGGCGAGAAGGGCCCCCAGGACGCATGTGGCGTCTTCGGTGTCTGGGCTCCGGGTGAAGAGGTCGCCAAACTCACCTATTTCGGGCTGTATGCCCTGCAACACCGCGGACAGGAGTCCGCGGGCATCGCAGTGAGCAACGGCTCCCAGATCCTGGTCTTCAAGGACATGGGCCTGGTTTCCCAGGTCTTCGACGAAACTTCCCTCGGCTCTCTTCAGGGCCACATCGCCGTGGGCCACGCCCGCTACTCCACCACCGGCGCCTCGGTGTGGGAGAACGCTCAGCCGACGTTCCGTGCCACCGCGCACGGCTCGATAGCCCTGGGCCACAACGGCAACCTGGTCAACACCGCCGAGCTGGCCGAGATGGTCGCCGCGCTTCCCCGGGAGAACGGCCGCGCGACCCAGGTGGCGGCCACCAACGACACCGACCTGGTGACGGCCCTGCTGGCCGGGCAGGTCGACGAGGACGGCAAGCCGCTGACCGTCGAGGAGGCCGCGCCGCGCGTCCTGCCCAAGGTCATGGGCGCCTTCTCGCTGTGCTTCATGGACGAGCACACCCTGTACGCCGCCCGTGACCCGCAGGGCATCCGCCCGCTGGTCCTCGGCCGCCTGGAGCGCGGCTGGGTGGTGGCCTCGGAGACGGCCGCCCTGGACATCTGCGGCGCCAGCTTCATCCGCGAGATCGAGCCGGGCGAGATGATCGCCGTCGACGAGAACGGCCTGCGCAGCTCCCGCTTCGCCGAGGCAAAGCCCAAGGGCTGTGTCTTCGAGTACGTCTACCTGGCGCGACCGGACACCGACATCGCGGGCCGCAACGTGTACCTCTCCCGGGTGGAGATGGGCCGCAAGCTGGCCGCCGAGGCCCCCGCCGACGCCGACCTCGTCATAGCGACGCCGGAGTCCGGCACCCCGGCCGCGGTCGGCTACGCGGAGGCCAGCGGCATCCCGTACGGCGTCGGCCTGGTCAAGAACTCCTACGTCGGCCGGACCTTCATCCAGCCCTCGCAGACCATCCGCCAGCTGGGCATCCGCCTCAAGCTCAACCCGCTCAGGGAAGTCATCCGCGGCAAGCGCCTGGTGGTCGTCGACGACTCGATCGTCCGCGGCAACACCCAGCGCGCCCTGGTCCGGATGCTGCGCGAGGCCGGTGCCGCCGAGGTCCACATCCGGATCTCCTCGCCGCCGATCAAGTGGCCGTGCTTCTACGGCATCGACTTCGCCACCCGCGCCGAGCTGATCGCCAACGGGCTGACCGTGGACGAGATCGGCACCTCGCTGGGCGCCGACTCCCTGGCGTACATCTCGATCGACGGCATGATCGAGTCGACCACGATCGCCAAGCCGAACCTGTGCCGCGCGTGCTTCGACGGCCAGTACCCGATCGAGCTGCCCGACCCGGAGCTGCTGGGCAAGCACCTCCTGGAATCGGAGACCGCGGGCCGGTCCAAGCCGGACCTGGACGGCGTCGAGACGCTGACGGCCGGGGTCGGCGGCGCCGACGCGCTGCGCCGCCCGTAGAGCTCGTACCCACCGACAGGAAAGATCTCAACGCCATGTCTGCCGAGTCTTTTGAGCGTGCCCCGCAGGAGGGCACCAGCGCCAGCTACGCAGCAGCGGGCGTGGACATCGAAGCGGGCGACCGCGCCGTCGACCTGATGAAGCAGTGGGTCAAGAAGGCCACCCGCCCCGAGGTCGTCGGCGGCCTTGGCGGGTTCGCCGGCCTCTTCGACGCCTCGGCCCTCAAGAGGTACGAGCGGCCGCTGCTCGCCTCGGCCACCGACGGCGTCGGCACCAAGGTCGACATCGCCCGCCGGATGGGCGTCTACGACACCATCGGCCACGACCTGGTCGGCATGGTCGTGGACGACCTGGTCGTCTGCGGTGCCGAGCCGCTGTTCATGACCGACTACATCTGCGTCGGCAAGGTCTACCCGGAGCGGGTCGCGGCGATCGTCAAGGGCATCGCCGAGGGCTGTGTGCTGGCCGGCTGCGCGCTGGTCGGCGGGGAGACCGCCGAGCACCCGGGGCTGCTCGGGGCGGACGACTTCGATGTGGCGGGCGCCGGTACGGGTGTCGTCGAGGCGGACCGGGTGCTGGGCGCGGATCGTATCCGTACGGGTGACGTCGTCCTCGCGATGGCGTCCTCCGGGCTTCACTCGAACGGGTACTCACTCGTTCGCCATGTGCTGTTCGACCGGGCCGGGATGTCCCTGGACCAGCGGGTCGAGGAGCTCGGCCGCACCGTCGGCGAGGAGCTGCTGGAGCCCACCAAGATCTACTCGCTGGACTGCCTGGCGCTGACCCGCACCACCGACGTGCACGCCTTCTCGCACATCACCGGCGGCGGCCTGGCCAACAACCTGGCCCGGGTCATCCCGGACCACCTGCACGCCACGGTCGACCGGTCCACCTGGACGCCGGGCGCGGTCTTCGACCTGGTCGGCACGGCAGGCCAGGTGGAGCGGCTGGAACTGGAGAAGACCCTGAACATGGGCGTCGGCATGATCGCCGTCGTGCCGCCGGAGTCGGTGGACGTGGCGCTGGCCACCCTCGCGGACCGCGGTGTGGACGCCTGGGTCAGCGGTGAGATCGTCGAGCGCGGCGCGCACACCGAGGCCGTGACCCTGACCGGTGACCACCCTGCCTGAGGTGCCCGCCCTCAGGGCAGCACAGAACCCGGTCCGAGGTCGCCACCCCGGACCGGGTCCGTGGAAATGCTGTGCACACCGTGCACGTACGACTCAGGAGCCGCCGTACGTCAGGCGCGACGACGCTGCTGGGACGAGTTGCCCTCGTCCTCGTCATCGTCGTCTCGGTTGTAAAGGTCGGCGTACCGCGCGTACGGGTCGTCGTCCTCGTCATCCTCGAACGGCTCGCCGTTCGGCGGCTGCTGCTGTGCCGGCTGTTGCGGCGATGCACCCAGCTCTTCGGCCAGGCGTGAGAGATCAGTCCCACCGCTGTTGTACTTCAGCTGGCGGGCGACCTTCGTCTGCTTGGCCTTGGCCCGGCCGCGCCCCATGGCTCGACCCCCTCAACGACGGGGCTCGACGGCCCCAGAGTCTTGACACGCGTTCATGATTCAGAGCGGACTCTCGACGGAGAGACCGGCCCGTAGGGCTTTAACGGTACCTGCTTCCGCGGCCATACGGTACGTCGCCCGCACCACCGACCGCTCGGCACGACCGGCGGGACGCCCCGTCCCCGCTGGTCAGCTGCGATTTTAACCTGTTCGGTCCGGCGACCCGCCGACGGGTGGTGAGGGATGTCTCCTTCACGACCCGTGATCCCTTACGCAGCGCTCAGAGATCGTTACGCGACCGGCCTCGCCTCCGCTCCCCACACCCTCCGTGACGCGGCCCGGTACGGTCCGTGACCGGCGCCGCGTTCGCAGGGGCATATGAGCCGTCCCGGGGCCGCCCGACAGCATGATCGGATCGCGATCAGCTTCGGTCGGACCCGAGCATTGAGGGACATTGGTGGTCGGAACCGGTCGGCATCGCGCGCTCGACCGGCCGGAGAAATGGCCTGAATTCGACGCTCCGTGCCGACGGGCGCTGCCGTCCGCCGGCCGGGCGTACGGTCAGGACCGCCGGGCGTCCGCCATGCGCTGCTCGGCCAGCCGGTCCGCCGCGGCGGCCGGCGGAATGCCGTCCTCCTTCGCACGAGCGAATATCGCCAGCGTGGTGTCGAAGATCTTTGCCGCCTTGGTCCTGCAGCGGTCGAAGTCGAAACCGTTCAGCTCATCGGCGACCTGGATCACCCCACCGGCGTTCACGACGTAATCCGGCGCGTAGAGGATGCCGCGGTCGGCGAGGTCCTTCTCGACGCCCGGGTGCGCCAGCTGGTTGTTGGCGGCGCCGCAGACCACCTTCGCGGTCAGCGCCGGCACCGTCTCGTCGTTCAGGGCGCCGCCGAGGGCACACGGCGCGTACAGGTCCAGGCCCTCCGTACGGATCAGCGCGCCGGTGTCCGCGGCCACGGTGACCTGCGGGTGCCGGGAGCGGACGCGCTCGATCGACTCGGCGCGCACATCGGTGATCACGACCTCAGCGCCGTCCTGGAGGAGGTGCTCGACGAGGTGGTGGCCCACCTTGCCGACGCCCGCGACGCCGACCTTGCGGCCGCGCAGGGTCGGGTCGCCCCACAGGTGCTGCGCGGAAGCACGCATTCCCTGGAAGACGCCGAAGGCGGTCAGGACCGAGGAGTCGCCGGCGCCGCCGTTCTCGGGGGAGCGGCCGGTGGTCCACCGGTTCGCACGGGCGACGACGTCCATGTCCGCGACGTAGGTGCCGACGTCGCACGCGGTCACGTAACGGCCCCCGAGAGAGGCCACGAACCGGCCGTATGCGAGCAGGAGTTCCTCAGTCTTGATCAGATCGGGGTCGCCGATGATCACGGCCTTGCCGCCACCGTGGTCGAGGCCGGCGAGGGCGTTCTTGTACGACATGCCACGGGAGAGGTTCAGGGCGTCCAGCACGGCCTCGTCTTCGGAGGCGTACGCATGGAAGCGGGTGCCGCCGAGGGCCGGGCCCAGGGCGGTGTCGTGGATGGCGATGACGGCCCGCAGACCGCTGGCGCGGTCCTGGCACAGGACGACTTGCTCGTGGCCACCTTGCTCGGAACGGAAGAGGGTATGCAGGACGCCGCCGTCGGCGCTGACGGGAAGACGTACGTCGGTCACGGTGGTGACTCCCATAAGTCGCGGAGGACGCCCTCCGGTGGCTCCCACTTACTTGTGGCAGGGGGGAGGGCGGGAGGGCCGGTCGGGAAGAGAGTAAGACCTGAAGGGGGCGCTGATCGGTGCAGTGCGAAGGATCACCCTCTCCTGGGGGACGGGCGTGGGACGATTTGCCGTACCTCGGGCCGGGCGGCGTGAGCCAACTCCCGGCACTTTGCACCTCTTTGCCATTCTTTGCTGTTGTTTCCGTGGGCGGCATCGTGAAGGAATCGAAGGAGCGGGCGTGGCCCTGGCGTCGTCGGTGATGGTCCCGTACGCGGCATATCTACGGGTCTACGAGCCGCTGGCAGCGTTCCCCGAGCCGGAGCGCTCCTACTGGGCGCGCTACGCCCGGCGTACCGAGACCCCTACGGTTCAGGACGAACTTCGGCGGTCTCTGGCCGATTTGCTGCCCACTCCGCCCGTTCCGGTGCCGGTTCACGAGAGCCGCGACGCCTTCGTCGCGGTCGTGGACGGCGTGACGTGCGTCTGTCCGTGGCGGACGCGGCTGCGCGGCTGGCAGGCCCTGGAGGAGCTGTCCGAACTGCTGCCGGCGCCGGTGCTGGACGCGGCGCTGCCGCCGGTGGTACGGCGCCAGGCGGCCGCGGACTACGAGGAGTGGCTGGAGCGCAATCCGGACGCCCGGCCGTGGATCCGTACCGCCACCTGGCACGTACCGGTGCGCTGGTTCGCGCTGTTCGGCGACGACGAGCGGGAGTACACCAAGAGCGAGCAGGGCCCGGTGCTGCGCTACCGCACGCCCATGGTGCAGGCGCGGCGCCGGGTGGCGCGGGGGCTGCGGACGCTGCGCGACTCCCTGGAGGAGGGCCCGCTGATCGACGGCCTGGTGGACGTGGGCCGGTGGCTGGAGGAGTTCCATCCGCGGGCGCTGGTGGAACTGGACTACGGCGGGCTGGTGCACGCGGTGCCCGAGGGGCAGCTGGCCGAGGACCGGTCGGCCGCCGAGGTGGCGGACGGGCTGGCGGCGCTGCGCGAGGGCGACAGCGACCGGGCCGGCGAGGCGTACGAGAAGCTGTCGGACCGGTGGCGTGAGGTGCGCGAGCGGCAGTTCGCCAGCTGAGACGGCGGGTGCGGGAGGGGTGCGCGGGGCCGCTGCGCTGCGTACGGTCTTGCGATGCGGTTCGTAGGTGTCCCGACGTGGCCCGTACGGGCTCCGGCCGGCCCTCGCCGTTCCCGCGGAACGACAAAATGATCAGCAGCCGACGAGGTTCGTGCACACTACTGAGACGAAGGTGAAGGACGTAGGTCCCGATCCGGACGATTACCTCAAGCGTGACCTAAAGCACTGACTTCGGGCCTTGCGGCCAAGCCATACCCTCGTGCCAAAATAGGACAAGGAGCCCGACAAGGGTTCCTTCCGCCCTAGTAAGGGCGGATAGTTCGGTATTGCGCTCCTTGGTGGGTCTGATGGCGGGTGGTCACTGTGTGACTGATCGTCACGGTGGGGTGACTGTCCGCTATGGCATGGTCCATCGGCTTCCGCCGAGGTTGAACACCTGAGAGGGCAATTCCATCGGTTTGGCCGACGTGGCTGGACAGATGGTGTAGTTGTAGTGCCGAGGACAAGCCGTTCGTCCTATAACCGACTCGGCCCGCGTCCGCCATTTCGGGCAACGCGGGTCAAGGTGCAGAATTTAGAGGAAAGAACCGTGATGGTTCGGTTCTCCCGAGGAGGCCGCTCATGACCGCTCGCACCCCTGACGCCGAGCCGCTGCTTACCCCCGCCGAGGTCGCCACGATGTTCCGCGTGGACCCGAAGACGGTGACCCGCTGGGCCAAGGCAGGCAAGCTCACGTCCATCCGCACGCTCGGAGGACACCGGCGCTACCGCGAGGCCGAGGTTCGCGCACTGCTCGCGGGCATTCCGCAGCAGCGCAGCGAATCCTGAACAACCGCATGACCGGGCTGTTTTCGGGCCCCCCAACCCGATCCCGGCCCATGGAGCCCCAGCCGGCTCCGCTCAGCACCATCTAGCACCACAAAGCTCCATATGACGCGGTGTCTGCCCCAACAGGCGCCACACCCGCACCATCTGGGTACGTCATCGATCGCGCTGGACTCCGCCGGGTCCAGCGCGATTTTTTTTGTGCGCGCCGAACCGGGCCCGGAGCCGGCCCGGCCGGCTGGGCACCGCCCGCGGGGGCCGCCGGGAGCGGGCCCCCGCCGTTCTCCGGTCCAGTCCGCGGACTGCCGGGTGGGCAGTGCAATTGCACATATTAAATTGACCGGGTGTAGGGCGGCCGTAAGCTTCCCGGTTCCCGAAAGTCGTCCGGTGACACCCGTCACAGGCGCGGACGCTTGTGGCCTCGACGCCGCTGCGATAAAGGGCCCGCGCGCTCCTCTTTCCTCAACAGCCTCCCACCGCAGGGGCGGTGGGAAAGGCGCCGTTGGTCACCGCACGGCGGGACTTTCGTCCTCCGCCGCCGCGGCCGGCGGCGCGTGGTCCGCTTCGGGGGACACCGGGTCCGTGTGCGGTGGGGCGCCAGAGGCCGCGGAAGGGCCCGTGGCGGGCCGTTCGCCCGGTCGAGCGGCGGAGTCGGCGGCAGGGGCGCCGTCGGTGCGGCTACGGGGCTCCATGGCGAGCCGCAGCAGGCGGGCGCACACGGGGCAGTGGCGGGTCAGGTGGCGATAGCCCGTGGCGGCCGAGAGATGGGCCCGCAGCAGCGCTCTGATCTCGTGCCTGGCGGCTGTCGGCATCGCAACTCCTCCCGGCCCCGCGCTCTGCCTCGTGACTACCGGCGGTGCACGCCTCGGTCAATACGCGGAACGGCCCCCGGCCCGTGCGCCCCCGGCCTTCAGGCCACGGGGACGCGGCACTCCCGTCCACACTCCCCGGCCGGAGGGCAACGCAAACGGCCCGCATCCCCGAGGATGCGGGCCGATCGATGCGGTCCTGACGGGATTTGAACCCGCGGCCTCCACCTTGACAGGGTGGCGAGCACTCCAAACTGCTCCACAGGACCTTGGTGCCGCTTCCGCTTGCGCGGTGCTGCGAAGCAAGACTCTACAGCAGGTCAGGGGGTGCGGTCGAACTCGGTCCCGGCGGCCCGTACGGGAGGGGCCGCCGGGACCGGTCATGCCTAGGGCGTGTCTTTCGGATCATCCTGGGCCCGCGACGCCTGGCACGGCACCTCGCGGCGTTGTCGCATCACCCACGGACACCCAGTCCGAGGGCAATGGCACCGCCGCGTCCACGGCCTTCACGATCCGCTTGTCGGAGACCGGGTACGCCGTGCCGAGCGCGTGCGCGAAGTAGCTGACCCGCAGCTCCTCGATCATCCAGCGGATCTCCCGGGCCTCGGCGGGCACCGGCCGGCCCGGCGGGAACTGCTCCAGCAGCCAGGCGTACTCGTCCTGCATCTCCTTGACCTTCGCCATGCGGGAGCGGTCCCGCTCGGCGTTGTTCGGGAGCTGCTGGAGCCGGCGGTCGACGGCGACCAGGTAGCGCATCAGGTCCGGCAGCCGCTTCGTGCCGTGCGCGGTCACGAATCCGGGCTTGATCAGGGCGGCCAGCTGCTCCTTGATGTCGGTGAGGGAGGGGAGCAGGGAGGGGAAGGTGGTGGCTTTGAGACGGCGCTCACACGCCTGCCAGGCCGCCAGCACCTCCCGGGTCTGCTGGACCGTGCGCATCGTCGCGTCCACCAGGTCGGCGCGCACCGCGTCGAAGAGCTTGCGGAAGGACTCCTCGTCCCAGGCCGGTCCGCCGTGCGCGGCGATCAGCCGGTCCGTGGCGGCCGTCACACAGTCCTCGAAGAGGGCCTGGATGGAGCCATGGGGGTTGGCCGAGAGTGCGAGCTTCTGTTGATTGGTGAGCTTTCCCTGCGCGAACTTGGCTGGGTTGCTCGGAATATTCAGCAGAATCAGACGGCGGGTGCCGACCCACATCGCGGCCTGCTGCTCCGCCTCGGTGTCGAAGAGGCGTACGGCGACGCTCGCGCCCTCGTCCACCAGCGCCGGGTACGCCTTCAGGGGCTGACCGCCGCGCCGCGTCTCGAAGGTGCGCGGCAGCGTGCCGAGCGTCCAGGACGTCAGGCCGGTGCGCTGCTCCAGGGCGGTGGGCGCCCCGGCCTCGCTGCCCTTGCCCTCCTTGGCGGGCCGCTCGGCGGCCTGCGCGAACGCCTTGGTGAGCGCCGCCTGCGTCTTCGGCTTGAGCTTCAGCCGCAGCGCTTCGAGGTCCT
Source organism: Streptomyces sp. NRRL F-5755 (assembly GCF_001279365.1). NCBI lineage: Bacteria > Bacillati > Actinomycetota > Actinomycetes > Kitasatosporales > Streptomycetaceae > Streptomyces > Streptomyces sp. NRRL F-5755. The sequence goes on from NZ_LGCW01000283.1 coordinate 52,256, forward strand.
TGGCCTCGGCCAGCTTGCGGCGCCGCTCGTCGACCACCCGGAAGGTGATCTTCAGATGGTCCGGGACCTTGGCCAGGTCGAAGTCGGCCGGGTCGACCGGGACGCCGACCATCCGCTGGAGCCCGGCCGCCAGGGCGGTGGTCAGCGAGCCCTGGAGGGGCACCGTCGAATCCAGGAAGCGGGCGGCGAAGTTCGGTGCCGGTACGTAGTTGCGGCGGATCGGCTTGGGCAGCGAACGGATCAGTTCGGTCACCAATTGCTCACGCAGGCCCGGGATCTGCCAGTCGAAGCCTTCGGAAGTGACCTGGTTGAGCACCTGGAGGGGGATGTGGACGGTCACGCCGTCCGCGTCCGCGCCCGGCTCGAACTGGTACGTGACGCGGAACTTGAGCTTCCCCTGCCGCCAGGAGTCCGGGTAGTCGTCCTTGGTGACCGCTTCGGCGGACTCGTTGATGAGCATGGAGTGCTCGAAGTTGAGCAACTCCGGTTCGTCGTGGCGCTTCTTCTTCCACCACGAGTCGAAGTGCGCACCGGATACGACGTGTTCGGGCAGTCGCTGATCGTAGAAGTCGAAGAGCGTCTCGTCGTCCACCAGGATGTCGCGCCGGCGCGCGCGGTGCTCCAGCTCCTCGACCTCGCCGAGCAGTTTGCGGTTGTCGTGGAAGAACTGGTGGTGGGTGCGCCAGTCGCCCTCGACCAGGGCGTTGCGGATGAACAGGTCCCGGGAGGTCTCCGGGTCGATCCGCCCGTAGTTCACCTTGCGCTGGGCGACGATCGGTACGCCGTACAGCGTCACCCGCTCGTACGCCATCACCGCGGCCATCTTCTGTTCCCAGTGCGGCTCGCTGTACGTCCGCTTCACCAGGTGCTGGGCCAGCGGCTCGATCCACTCCGGCTCGATCCTGGCGTTCACCCGCGCCCACAGGCGGGACGTTTCGACCAGCTCCGCCGACATGATCCAGCGCGGCGGCTTCTTGAAGAGCGCCGAGCCGGGGAAGACCGCGAATTTCGCGCTGCGGGCGCCGAGGTATTCGTTCTTGGCGTCCGTGTCCTTCAATCCGATGTGCGAAAGCAAACCGGAGAGGAGGGAGGTGTGAATGGGGTCGGGTGCCGCGTCCTGCTCGCTGAGGTGGACGCCCATCGTCTTGGCGACCGTGCGCAGCTGCGAGTAGATGTCCTGCCACTCGCGTATACGCAGGTAATTCAGGTACTCGTTGCGGCACATCCGGCGGAAGGCCGAGGACGACAAAGCCTTCTGCTGTTCGCGGACGTACCGCCACAGGTTCAGATACGCCAGGAAGTCGCTGGTCTCGTCCTTGAAGCGGGCGTGCTGCTGGTCGGCCTGCTGCTGTTTGTCGGCGGGCCGCTCGCGCGGGTCCTGGATCGACAGCGCCGCCGCGATCACCATGACTTCGCGTACGCAGCCGTTGCGGTCGGCCTCCAGCACCATCCGGGCCAGCCGCGGGTCCACCGGCAGCTGGGAGAGCTTGCGCCCCATCTGGGTGAGCCGCTTTTTGGGGTCCTTCTGCTGGGGGTCGAGCGCGCCCAGCTCGTTGAGCAGGTCGACGCCGTCCTTGATGTTGCGGCGGTCCGGCGGGTCGATGAACGGGAACTTCTCGATGTCGCCGAGGCCGGCCGCGGTCATCTGGAGGATGACGGAGGCCAGGTTCGTCCGCAGGATCTCGGCGTCGGTGAATTCCGGGCGGCTGAGGAAGTCGTCCTCCGAATACAGCCGGATGCAGATGCCGTCGCTGGTCCGGCCGCAGCGGCCCTTGCGCTGGTTGGCGCTGGCCTGCGAAATCGGCTCGATCGGCAGCCGCTGGACCTTGGTGCGGTAGCTGTAGCGGGAGATCCGGGCCATGCCGGGGTCGATCACGTACCGGATGCCCGGCACGGTCAGCGAGGTCTCCGCGACGTTGGTCGCGAGAACGATCCTGCGGCCGGTGTGGCGCTGGAAGACGCGGTGCTGCTCGGCGTGCGACAGGCGCGCGTACAGCGGCAGCACCTCGGTCTGCGGCAGGTTCTTCTTGTTGAGCGCGTCCGCGGTGTCACGGATTTCGCGCTCGCCGGAGAGGAACACCAGGATGTCGCCGGGGCCCTCGGCCCGCAGCTCGTCCACCGCGTCGCAGATCGCGGTGATCTGGTCGCGGTCGCTGTCGGTGCCGCCCTCCTCCAGGAGCGGGCGGTAGCGGACCTCGACCGGGTACGTACGGCCGGAGACCTCGACGATCGGCGCGCTCGGGGGCTCGTCCCCGTCCCCTTGCGCCTGTACGGAGGCGAAGGAGCCGAAGTGCCGGGCGAAGCGCTCCGGGTCGATGGTCGCGGAGGTGATGACGACCTTCAGGTCGGGCCGCCGGGGCAGCAGCTGCGCCAGATAGCCGAGGATGAAGTCGATGTTGAGGCTGCGCTCATGGGCCTCGTCGATGATGATCGTGTCGTACTGGCGCAGCTCGCGGTCGGTCTGGATCTCCGCGAGCAGGATGCCGTCGGTCATCAGCTTCACGAGGGTGTCGGAGCCGACCTGGTCGGTGAAGCGGACCTTCCAGCCGACCGCCTCGCCCAGCGGAGTCCTGAGCTCCTCGGCGACCCGCTCGGCGACCGTACGGGCCGCGATCCGGCGCGGCTGGGTGTGCCCGATCAGACCCCGTACGCCACGGCCCAGCTCCAGGCAGATCTTGGGGATCTGGGTGGTCTTGCCGGAGCCGGTCTCGCCCGCGACGATCACGACCTGGTGGTCGCGGATCGCTTCGAGGATCTCGTCCTTCTTCTGGCTGACCGGCAGCTGCTCCGGATATGTGATCGCGGGCACCGCGGCGCGGCGCCGCTCGACCCGCAGCTCCGCCTCCTCGATCCCGTCGGCGATCTCCGCGAGCACGGCCGCGCGGGCCTCGGGCTTGCGGATCCGGCGCGCGCCGTCGAGCCGGCGCCCCAGCCGCTGCTGGTCGCGCAGCATCAGCTCGGGCAGCCGCTCCAGGAGAGCGGGCAGGGTGGGGGCGGCACCGTCGGGCCGGGCGGAGGCAGGCTGACTGGACATACGCAACCCAGGATCTCACCTCCGCGAATACGGTGGCGAACGAATTGCTGCCGGGGCGGACGGGGGAGCGGCGCGCGGTACGCGGCCGGGAGGCGTCCATCAGGCCCGGACCCGTACATCCGCAGCCCCCGCACCCCCTTCGCCCATCCCCCACACCGTGGGCCGACCACCAGGGGAATGTCCGGGATAGGTGCTTTAGCGTGGCCTTATGGATGATCAGCACGGTGACCTTCCCCAACCGCACGGCGCCCATGGACGGCCTCCCACCAAGGCCGAGAGATGGGCCGCGTTCAAGAAGTCGCCGTTCCTGCCCGCCACCGTGCTGGTCTTCATCCTCGCCATTGCCGCCGGCCTCTTCGCGGGCTCGTACACCTACACCATGGCCAACCCGACCCCGCGGCACATCCCGACCGCCGTGGTCGGCCCGCCGGAGTCCCCGCACGGCAAGGCGTTCGTCGGCGGCATGGAGAAGGCCCTGAACGCCTCCCTCCAACTGCACGCGTACGACTCGTACGCCGAGGCCGAGGAGGGCATCGACGAACAGGAGGTCTTCGCGATCCTGCGGGTGCGGGAGCGGAGCGTGGAACTGGACGTGGCCGGGGCGGCGGGGGCCCAGGTGGCGCAGGTGCTCGAACAGGCGGGGCCCAAGGTGGGCAAGGCGGTCGGCGTACCGGTGGAGGTCAAGGACCTCAAGCCGCTACAGGAGGGCGACCCGCGCGGGCTCGCCCTCTTCTACATCTCGCTCGCCGCGGTGATCATCGGGTTCGTCGGCGCGATCCAGCTGAGCGTGCACGCGCGCGGGCTCAATCCGCTGGAACGGATCGCCTTCACCGTGCTGTACGCGCTGCTGGGCGCCTTTGCGATCGCCGCGGTCGTGGACTGGCTGCTGGGCGCGCTCGACCTGCCCTTCGTGGAGTCCTGGCTGATCCTGGCGCTGACGATGTTCACGTCCGGCATGGTCTTCACGATGTTCAACACCCTGATCGGGCGCTGGGCGATGATCCCGACATGGGGCCTGATGGTGCTGCTGGGCAACCCGTCCTCGGGCGGCGCGGTCTCCTGGCCGCTGCTGCCGTCCGTCCTCGGGCACATCGGCCGCTGGCTGCCGCCCGGCGCCTCGGTCAACGCGCAGCACACCGCCGTCTACTTCGGCGGTTCGCAGCACGCCTTCCCGTTCCTGGTGCTGGCGGGCTGGGCGCTGGTCTCCTGCGCGGTCTTCTGGACGTGGCGGCACCGGCATCCGGGCGGGCGCGAGGTGGGGGCGCTCGCTTCGGGCGTGCACCGGGCGGGCGCGCCGGGGGCCTGACGCGCGGTACGGGTACGGGGGCGGCCGTCCTACGGGGCGGCCGCTTCGGCCACCCGGTACGAGGCATGAGCCCCGAGGCATGAGATCCGAAGCATGAAAAAGGCCCCGATCCGAAGATCGGGGCCTTTTCCCACTGCTGGTGGCTGGGGCCGGGGTCGAACCGGCGACCTATCGCTTTTCAGGCGATCGCTCGTACCAACTGAGCTACCCAGCCACAGCGGTCCTGACGGGATTTGAACCCGCGGCCTCCACCTTGACAGGGTGGCGAGCACTCCAAACTGCTCCACAGGACCTTGCACTGTGCGAGAACCAGTCTCGCACACGGTAATGCGTGCCCCCAACGGGATTCGAACCCGTGCTACCGCCTTGAAAGGGCGGCGTCCTGGGCCACTAGACGATGAGGGCTGATGGCCCGCCTTGGTGCCTTGTGGGGCGCCGTCGGGGACGTGAGAAGCATATGGGATGCAGGGACCGTTCGCCAAAACGGTTTGTTCGAACCCGGCGGCGGGGGCCGCGGCGGGTCGGCCGGACGGGTGGTCCGGCCGACCCGCGGGCGGTGTCCCGGGCGGGTCGTGGGGCCTATGGGGAGCCAGGGGACGGTGTGCCGGACGGGGTGGCCGAGGCGCCCGGGGAGCGGGTGCCGGACGGCCCGACGCTCGGCGACGGCGAGGCGCCCGGCCGGTTCTCCTGCGGCAGGTGGCGGCTGACCTCGGCCTTCGACAGGCCCAGCCCGCCGAGCGTGATCTCGTCCCACGCCTGGAGGTGCCGGGTCCGGCGGTCCAGGTACAGGACGGACGCCTGTACGGGCGCGGGCTTCTTGCCCTGCACCGCGCGCAGCCCGCCGCCGCCCGTGGAGCCCTCGATCATCAACCGGGTGCCTCCGGGGAGCACGCTGTTCTCCCGGTGGTGGATGTGCCCGGCCAGGGCCAGCGGAGCCAGGCCGTCGGCTTCGGTCGCCGCGACCGGATTGTGTGCCAGCGCGATGTCCACGGGGGTGCCGGCCAGTCGCTGCGTACGGAGCGAGTCGGCCAGCTTGCCGCCCGCCGTGCGCTCGTCGAAGTCGCCCTCCGCGACGACCGAGCGGTCCGGCGTGAACTGCGGGTCGCCGACGCCCGCGATGCGCAGCCCGCCCACGCTGACGGCCCGGCCGTCGTCGAGGACCGTGGCGTTCTTGCGGGTCGCCAGGTACTTCTGCGTGGTGGCGGAGTCGTGGTTGCCGCGCACCCACACGTACGGCGCGCCGAGCGTGGCGACCGGGTCCAGGAACGCGTTCTCGGCGGCCGAGCCGTGGTCCATGGTGTCGCCGGTGTCGATGATCACGTCGATCTTGTACTGCTTCACCAGCGACTTGATGATCTGCCAGGCCGCCGGGTTCAGGTGGATGTCGGAGACGTGCAGAACGCGGATGGTGGTGGGGTCGGGCGCGTACGCGGGCAGCGTCGAGGTCGCCTCGTACAGCTTGGTGACGTTCGTGACCAGGCGTGCCAATTCCTTCTGGTACACATCGAATTCGCTGACGATGTTGCGGGCGTTGCCGACCACCGAGGGCGCCGAGGACAGCAGCCCGGAGAACTTCGGCTCCAGGACCGACTTGGGGTTCCAGGTGGCGTACGCGGCGGCGCCGGACGAGGCCAGCAGGGCGAGCGCCAGCCCGCCGGCCGCCAGCGCGCGGCGCGGCCTGCGGTAGACGGCCAGGCCCAGCGCGGTGGCGCCGGAGACGACCGCGACGCAGGAGCGGAAGGCGAGGGTGCCGGTGCCGCTGACGACATCGCGGGTGACCTGCTCCTGGAGGCCGGCGAACCGTTCCGGGTGGTCGACCAGGGCCTGGGACCGTACGGGATCCAGCCGGTCGACGTCGACATCGAGCCGTATCGGCGCGTAGTGGCTGCGCAGCTCCAGGGCGCCCAGCGGCGAGACATTGATCTTCGTGCCGCCGGTGAGTGACGGGCGCAGTGTCATGTTCGTGTCCACCGGCCCGACCGGCGCGTGGATGCTGCCGACGATCAGCAGCCCCAGCCAGGCGCCGAGCAGGGTGGCGGCGAGCAGCCCGAGGGCGCGGGCGTACGGGTGCGGGGTGTGGGTGAGGGTGCTGGTGGGAGCGGAGTGATGGGAGCGGTAGTCGCGGAGGACGGCGGCGGGGAAACCCCGCACCCGGGTGAGCGAGGCACGGAGCAGCCGGAGCACGGAGGAGCCGGAGGAGCCCGGGGAGCCGTCCCCGGGCGGCGCGACGCGAGCCATTGGGCGCGTATTCCCGGGCGCCGCGCCCGTCATGCCCGGAAAACGGCCCGTGAAGGGCACCGGCAACCACCGCGCCGCTGCCCCGCCGACGGGGCCGCGCGGTACCGCCGCCGTGCGTGGCGTGGCGGACAATGGGGGGTGTGCTGGAGATGACGCGCGAGGAGTTCGAGGAACTGGTCGCCGAGGCGCTGGACCGGATCCCGCCGGAGCTGACACGGCTGATGGACAACGTGGCGGTGTTCGTCGAGGACGAACCACCGGCCGAGGACCCCGACCTCCTGGGGCTGTACGAGGGCACGCCGCTGACCGACCGCGGCGAGTGGTACGCGGGCGTACTGCCCGACCGGATCACCGTCTACCGCAACCCCACCCTGCGCATGTGCGAGACGCGCGAGGACGTGGTGGCGGAGACGGAGGTGACCGTCGTCCACGAGATCGCCCACCACTTCGGCATCGATGACGAGCGGCTGCACGCGCTGGGGTACGGCTAGGGGGCGCGCCGGGGCGTGTGCGGGGGCGGGCGGGGTTGGCCCGGACGCGACGGCGGGCGCCGGTGGGCCGCCGGTCGACCGCCGGGCCCGGGTGTCCGGCGGGTGTTCGGGGCCTGGTGGCCGGCGGTTCGCGGCTTTCGTGGCGTTCGGGGTGGTGCCGGTGGCGTCCGGGGCGGTGATCAGGGGAAAACGGGCCGGATCCGGTGCGTACGGCGCGTGTCCTCCGGCCGTCGGCGGGAGTTGGGCAGGGCGTTCATCTCCGCAGTCTCCGCGCCCCCGGATCCGGAGGTCCCACCCGTGCGCCCGATCGCTTCCCCCCTTACCGGACCGGCCCTGACCCGGCTCGCCGCCGCCGTGGCCGCCGCGTCCGCCCTGACCGCGTCGCTGAGCGGCTGCATGAGCGTGAGCGACGCGGAACCGCCCAGGCCCTCGGGTTCGGCCGCGCGGCACGACGGCGGGCCCGCGCCGGACGGCGGCGCGGTGGACAGCCGTACGGAAAGTCCCCGGCGCACGGCAGGGCGCACGGTCGGCGGACACGGTACGGAGGGGCACGCGGGGGCGCCCGCGAAGGGGCGCGCGCCGTCGGAGCGCTCGGCTGAGCCGGAGCCCGAGCCCGCGTCGGGTGACGTTCCCGGCCCTTCGCAGGCCGGCCCGTCGCGTTCCCGTCCCGCGGCGCCCCCACCGTCGAGGCCCGGCAGCAGCCGCCCCTCGACGCCCTCCCAGCCGCCCCGTACGACTCCGACCGTGAAGCCGACACCGAGCGCGACCCCGGACCCGGAGCCGAGCGCTCCCGCGTCGTCCCCGACGTCCGGGCCGCCGGGTCCCTCGCAGCCGGAAAGTTCGGGTTGACGGGAGTGCGGGCTGATGGTGCGGGCGGCGGGGCGAGGCGGCATACGAACGGTGCTGGACTGTGTACGGACGGGACCGGACGGCATATGGGCGCGAGGCCGTAACCGGGGCTGAAGGGCAGTGGCGGGGGAGCGGGGAGACGGGGCGCACGAGGCGGGCGGGGGCTCGGGGGACACGGGTGGCGAACGGTGGTTCGGAGGGCATTTGCCTTTCGGGGGCCAAGGTGAGTATGGTGGTAGATCGTTTGATCCCATTTGCCCGGCGCGTGAAGCAGCGCCGTGTGGCGCGTTCTCTCCCTTGCCGTGGCTGACCGCATTGAGGCGGTCATTTTCGAAGTCTCACGGAGTTTGGGCGCGTGCCTGTGCCGAGACTCCGGAAGGTTTCGCATTTCGCATGTCTGTTTCCACTGATCAGTCCGTCCTGCCCGCGGCCGACGAGCAGGCCCCCCAGCAGGACCAGGCCGTCGCCGAGACGGTGACCGAGGCGACCGAGGCGGCCGCCCAGGCCGAGTCCTCCGAGTCCGCCGAGGACGCCGCTCCGCAGATCACCTTCGCCGACCTCGGGCTCGACGAGAAGATCGTCCGCAAGCTGGCCCAGAACGGCGTCACCACCCCGTTCCCCATCCAGGCCGCGACCATCCCGGACGCCATCGCCGGGCGCGACATCCTCGGCCGTGGCCGCACCGGCTCCGGCAAGACCCTCTCCTTCGGTCTGCCGCTGCTGACCCGCCTGGCCGGCGGCCACACCGAGAAGAAGCGCCCGCGCGGCGTCATCCTCACCCCGACCCGTGAGCTGGCCATGCAGGTCAGCGACGCGCTCCAGCCGTACGGCGACGTCCTGGGCCTCAAGCTCAAGGTCGTCTGCGGCGGTACGTCCATGGGCAACCAGATCTACGCCCTGGAGCGCGGTGTCGACGTCCTCGTCGCCACCCCGGGCCGCCTGCGCGACATCATCAACCGCGGCGCCTGCTCCCTGGACGACGTCGAGGTCGCCGTCCTGGACGAGGCCGACCAGATGGCCGACCTGGGCTTCCTGCCCGAGGTCACCGAGCTGCTCGACCTGATTCCGTCCGGCGGCCAGCGGATGCTGTTCTCCGCCACGATGGAGAACGAGATCGGCACCCTGGTCAAGCGCTACCTGACCGACCCGGCGACCCACGAGGTCGACGCGGCGCAGGGCGCGGTCACGACCATGACCCACCACGTCCTGGTCGTGAAGCCGAAGGACAAGGCGCCGGTCACCGCCGCCATCGCCGCCCGCAAGGGCCGCACCATCATCTTCGTGCGCACCCAGCTCGGCGCCGACCGCGTCGCCGAGCAGCTCTGCGACGCCGGGGTGCGCGCCGACGCGCTGCACGGCGGCATGACGCAGGGCGCCCGTACCCGCACGCTGGCCGACTTCAAGGACGGCTACGTCAACGTCCTGGTCGCCACCGACGTCGCCGCCCGCGGCATCCACGTGGACGGCATCGACCTGGTCCTGAACGTGGACCCGGCCGGTGACCACAAGGACTACCTGCACCGTTCCGGCCGTACCGCCCGTGCGGGCCAGTCCGGCACGGTCGTCTCGCTGGCCCTGCCGCACCAGCGCCGCCAGATCTTCCGCCTGATGGAGGACGCGGGCGTGGACGCCTCGCGCCACATCGTCGGCGGCGCCGGCGCCTTCGACGAGGACGTGGCCCGGATCACCGGCGCCCGTTCGCTCACCGAGGTGCAGGCCGACTCCGCCACGAACTCGGCCAAGCAGGCCGAGCGCGAGGCGCAGGAGCTGTCGCGCGAGCTGGAGCGGGTGCAGCGCCGGGCGGCCGAGCTGCGCGAGGAGGCCAACCGGCTGACCGCGCGCGCCGCGCGCGAGCGGGGCGAGGACCCGGCGGAGGCGCTGGCCGCCGCCGAGGCGGCGGTGGAGGAGGCCGCGGCGGCCGTCGTGCCGGCCCAGGCCGAGCCCGAGGCCGACGAGGCGCCGCGCCGCTCCACGTACCGCGACGAGCGGGGCAACTACGAGCGCCGGGACCGCCGGGACAACGACCGGGGTGACCGTGGCGGTTTCCGCCGCGACGAGCGCTCCGGCGGCGGCTTCAACCGCGACCGTCGTGACGACCGCCGCGACGACCGTGGCGGCTTCAACCGTGACCGTCGCGACGACCGCTCGGGCGGCGGTTTCCGCCGTGACGACCGTTCCGGTGGCGGCTTCAACCGTGACCGCCGGGACGACCGCGGTGACCGTGGCGACCGCGGCGGTTTCCGCCGTGACGACCGCGGCGACCGTGGCGACCGTGGCGGCTTCAACCGTGACCGCCGTGACGACCGCTCCGGTGGCGGCTTCAACCGCGACCGCCGCGACGACCGCGGTGGCTTCAACCGGGACCGCGGCGACCGCCCGAACCGTTCCTTCAACCGTGACGACCGCTCCGGCGGCCGCTCGGGCGGCGGCTACCGCTCCGGTGGCGGCGACCGTCCGTACAACCGCGACCGCCGCGACGACCGCCCCTCGGGCGGCTACCGCTCGGGCGGCGGCGACCGCCCGTACGGCCGCCGCGACGACCACCGCGGCCACAGCGCCGGCTCCTTCGGCCGCCGCGACGACAAGCCGCGCTGGAAGCGCAACGGCTGACGCGGATCTGTGACATCGCGGGGCCCGCACCGTACTTCCGTACATCGTCACGGAAGCCGGTGCGGGCCCCGCGTCACAACTGCGGCCTCCGCACGCCCCGTTACCCGTACGCCGCACCGCCCACCGGGCCCGCCCGCCCCCTCCGCCCCGAAGCGGACGCATCCGCTCCGGCCCTCCGATGGCCAATGCCTTCGGGCTGCGGCGGGTACGCGGGCTATGCTGCTCGGTGCGGGCCATTAGCTCAATTGGCAGAGCAGTGGACTTTTAATCCATTGGTTCAGGGTTCGAGCCCCTGATGGCCCACCAGGTACGAGCCGGAGGCGAGCCCTCCGGTCCGCCGTACGACGCCCCCGCTGGGAACTTCCGGACGGGGGCGTCGTCGTGTTCCCGGGGCGGGCGCTTCGCCTTCGCAGGGGCGTACGACACCGAGCAAGCGCCCTCGGGATGCGCCGCGGGCCCGCCGCCCGCGTCCGGCCCGGTTGACCCGTACGGCCCAATCTGATTCGCCGCCCGGCGCGGCAGCGGAAAACCTGGGGACGGCGACGGTGTTCGTACGGGTCGGACGGGCGCGCGGGAGTGGGAGGCAGGCCGGTGCGGGTGCGTCGAGGCGGCAGGGTCCGTACGGGCGATCGGGAGCGGCGGCGCCGCCGCTCCGGCATGTCGCCGTTCGGGCAGCGGGTCGTCTGCTGGCTGCCGCTGATCCTGCTGGTGGCGGGGCTGATCTTCGACAGCGGTACGCCCGAGCGCTACACGGCCGCGCCGTTCTTCTCCGCCGCGCCCCTGGTGGCGGCGCCGCTGTACTCGCTGCGCAGTACGGCCGTGACCGCGGTGGCCGCCGTCGCCGCCGAGACCTGGGTCGTGACGTACCACGGAGGGCGGGACACGAACCAGTCCTTCACCGAGGGGCTGACGGTTCTGGTGGTCGCCATCCTGGCGCTCGGTATCAACCGGGTCGTACGGATGAGCGACGCGCGGCTGGCCTCCGTACGGGACGTCGCGGAGGCTGCCCAGCGGGCCGTGCTGCCGACGCCCGCGGAGCGGATCGGGGGGCTGGCGGTCGCGGCGCGCTACGTGGCGGCGCAGGCGGACGCCCGGATCGGCGGCGACCTGTACGCGGTGCAGGACACCCCGCACGGCGTACGGCTGATCGTCGGCGACGTACGGGGCAAGGGGCTGGAGGCCGTGGAGGCCGCGGTGATCGTCATCGGGGCCTTCCGCGAGGCCGCCGAACAGGAGGCCAGTCTGGAGGCAGTGGCGGGGCGGCTGGAGCGCGCGCTGCAACGCGAGGGCAGCCGGCGGGAGGGCCTCGACCAGTTCGAGGGGTTCACCACGGCCGTACTGGCGGAGCTGCCCTCGGACGAACACGCCGCCTTGCGCGTCCTCAACCGAGGCCATCCGGCACCGCTGCTGTTCGCACCCGACGGCGAGCTGTGCGAGCTGACACCGAAATCGCCCGCGCTGCCGCTCGGCATGAGCGAGGTGGCCGGCTGGCCGGACCGGGCGGACGAGACGGCCTGCCCGGCGGGCTCGATCCTGCTGCTCTTCACGGACGGCGTGACCGAGGCCCGCAACCGCGACGGCGTCTTCTACGACCCGGCGGCGCGGCTGGGCGGCCGGGTCTGGTCGGGTCACGGACCGGAGGCGCTACTGGACGCGCTGGTGGAGGACGTGGCAGCGCACACGGGCGGGGAGACGGCGGACGATATGGCGCTGCTGGCGGTGCAGCGGCCGATGCGGGGGTGAGGGACCCGTCGGCGTACCGGCGCGGGCCCCTACGCCGGAGCGGCTGCCGCAATGGCCTCACAGCCACTGCACGCTCTGCCCATGCTGGCCGGTCAGGGCGACCGGCCGCTCGTCGAGGGCCAGGGTCAGCAGTCGTTCCGTCGTCGGCAGGGGGTGCACGAGCCGGGGCGGGACGATCCATGGGAGGACGGGGTGGTGCTCGTTGGAGACCCAGTGCCCGGGGCCGTGCCCCAGGCGGTCGCGCTCCTGTAGTACGGACCGTACGAGCCGGGCGAACTCCTCGCGACGCTCCAGAGGGAGGTACGCCAGTACGGAGGTGTGGAAGACGACGAGGGTCGCCCCGGGCGGCGCCTCGGCCGCCAGCGCGGGCAGCGTGTCGATCAGGTCGCCGCGCACCATACGGGGGCGCGGCGCGGACCGTACCGCCTCTCTGGCGGCCCGCTGGCTCCGTAGGCGCTCGTCGGTGGCGCCCGGCCAGATGAGGGCCTCCAGCCAGCGGACGTCGTCGGGGGCGGCCGGGTCGAGGGGGTTGAGGTCGATGCCCGCGCGCCAGGCGATGGCCGGGACGCGGTCGGGTACGGGGGTGCCCGACCCCGTACGGCAGCGGAGGACCGCCGCGCTGTCCGGCGCGCCGAACTCCGGCCGCTCGTCGTAGCGGTAGCGATAGCGGTCCGGGTAGAGGCACAGGCCCGCCGACGCGCCGACCTCCAGGAGTGCGAGCGGCTGCGGCAGACGGGCGAGGAGAGGGAGCAGGGCTGCGCAGCGGGCCGGCTCGTTGGTCTGTGTCCGGCGCCGCATGATGACGGTGCTCACCTCGTCCCAGTGGCGCAGGGTCCACTCGCGCCAGCCGCGGTACGCCGCGTCGCCGCGCGGGCCGTGCTCCGCGTAGGGGCCGTCGAGGTAGCGGACGGCGGCGAGCAGGAGGTTGGGCTGCTGCTTCTCGCCGTCCGGCAGGCAGCGCGCGAGGTGGGCGCAGAACTCGGGATCGTGGCCGATCCGCGCGGCCAGCTCCTCGTGGGCGTCGGACTGCCCGCGCGCCTGATACCAGGCGAAGTTCACATATCGATCCGCCAGTGCCCGCACGCTGTTGACGACCATGATCAGACGTTACTGCCCATACGGAGCGTCATCGTCTGGCCCCCTCACGCATAACGACTCCCGCACAATCAGGGATTTCAGGTTTGAAGATCGTTTTTCAAGTTGCCCCGATTTCATACCTGATGGGGTGTAAGTCAAGGCCAAAGCCACCACAAAATGACCTCGGATTCGCCCGAACGCTTGGTATCCGGCCGCGGAGTCTATTACAGTCCGATAACGGAGCGCGGTCGTCCCAGCCGTCGCAAGAGGCGGCACCGTGCGCCGACGCCGAATCCCGTCAGCAGGTTCACAACTGAATCACCGTTGGACCACCGCTGGACCGGCCTGCGCCCCGGTGCCGGCCCGGCGCGAGTCCTGGGAACCGGGCAACCACCACCTCGGGGTATGCCGGACGGCCGCCGATCCGTACCCCCACCGTGCCCATCGGAACCGTCCGTCGCAGGCCCGGAAGCCCGTCCTGCTCCGCATGTCCCAGCGCCCGACGCTCTGGGAGGGCCACCGCCGGCGCCGCCCGGCCCGGTAGGCGGCCCCACCGCTGACCCGGTAGGCGAGAGGAAGGAAAGGAGTGCGCCTCCGTGGCGTCCAACAGCCCTGCCGGCTCCGTCCCCGAGGTTCCTTTTGGTGCTGTCGGCGCGCCGTCCGCCGCCGCCTCGCACACCTCCGGCATACGCATCGTCCCCCAAGCGACCGCCGACCCCGGCGCGTTCGAGGTTGACGCGGTGAGCGCCGTCGGTGCGGCCGACGCCCCCTTCGACTCCTTCGAGGAGTGGAACCCGACCGAGGACTCCGTGCGCCCTGTACGCGGCAAGCACCGCGTCGTCGGCAAGCAGCGCGGCGGACTCGCCCGCGGCGGTACGGTCCTGGGCGTCGGCGTCATCGCGGCGGTGGGCGCCGGCGGCATGGCGTCGGCCGAGGACCGGCCCCCGGTACCGGTGTCGATGCCCGACCTCGGCGGACTCGCGGACGACCTCGCGGCCCAGCTGCCGGACGCCACGTCCCTGCCGGGCATCGGCGACCTGATATCCGGCGCGTCGGACTCCCCGGGCGCCGACGGCGTCACCGAGGCGTCCGCCGGCCCCCTCACCCAGGCCGGCCTCAGCCGTAGCGAGGCGGAGCAGGGCAGAGGCGCGGGCGATTCGCTGCGCGACCGCATCCTCCAGCAGGCCGACCGGCAAGAGAGCGCCGCGGAGGACGAGCAGCGCGCAGCCGCCGAGCAGGCCGCCGTCGAACAGGCCACGCGGGACGCGGCGGCCGACCGGCAGGAGGCCGAGAAGGCCGCGGCCGCCAAGGGGGCGGCGGAGCGCGAGGCCCGGCGCAAGGCGGAGGCGGCGGACCGCGCGAAGGCGGAGGCCGAGCGCCGCGCCCAACTGGCCCGCAGTTACGTCTCGCCCCTCACCTCGTACACCCTCACCGCCGGCTTCGGGCAGGCGGGCGACCGCTGGGTGGCCAACCACACCGGGCTGGACTTCGCCGCCCCCACCGGCACCCCGGCCAAGGCGGTCCACGGCGGCACGATCACCCAGGCCGGCTGGGCCGGCGCGTACGGCTACCGCATCGTCCTCACCACGGACGACGGTACGGAGCTGTGGTTCTGCCACCTCTCGTCGATCGTGCGCGCCTCCGGCAAGGTCGCCCCCGGCGAGGTCATCGGCCGCGTCGGCGCCACCGGCAACGTCACCGGCCCGCACCTGCACCTGGAAGTACGCCCGGGCGGCGGCGCTCCGGTCGACCCGAAGCCGTGGCTGCGGGAGCACGGGCTCGACGTCTGAGGCGGGTGTGGGGGCGGGGCCCACCTCTCTTCCCGCCCCTCCCGCCCTTCCTTTCCTTCCTTCCCCCTCCGACCTGGGCATTCCGTCGGCTGTACGCGGCGGAATTGCTTTGCGCGGCGGCGTCCGGGCACTCGGATGGATGCGCCGCCGGGGTGAACCGGCCCCGGCCCGGTCCAGGAGGGTGCGATGAAACCGAACGACACGGCGGGGACGGGGAACGGCGGCGGGACCGGCGGGACCGCATCCGGTACGACCGCGGACCGGAACACGGGGAACGCCGGCCGCACGGACAAGCGAACCACGCCCGGCACCGCCGCCCCCGACACCGCCACCTCCGACACCACCCTCACCGCCAACACCCCCACGATCACCACCGACGTCCCCGCCCGCCTCGACCGGCTGCCCTGGTCCCGCTGGCACTGGATGGTGGTGATCGGCCTCGGCACGGTGTGGATCCTGGACGGTCTGGAAGTGACCGTCGTTGGCAATATCGCCGGCCGCCTCTCCGAGCGGGGCAGTGGTCTGCCCATCTCGTCCGCGCAGGTCACGGGTATCGCCGCGGCCCTGTACGTGGCGGGGGCCTGTTCGGGCGCGCTGTTCTTCGGACGGCTCACCGACCTCTTCGGCCGCAAGAGGCTCTTCTTGATCACGCTGGCCGTCTACCTGGCCGCCACCGCCCTGACCGCGGTCTCCTTCTCCTCCTGGTGGTTCTTCGTCTTCCGCTTCCTGACCGGCTTCGGGATCGGCGGCGAGTACGCGGCGATCAACTCGGCCGTCGACGAGCTGATCCCGTCCGCCTACCGGGGACGTGTCGACCTCCTCATCAACGGCAGCTTCTGGCTCGGCGCGATCGGCGGGTCCCTGCTGTCCATCGTGATGCTGAACACCGCGATCTTCCCCATGAACGTCGGCTGGCGGCTGACCTTCGCGCTCGGCGTCGTCCTCGGCCTGGTCATCCTCCTCGTACGCCGCCATGTGCCGGAGAGCCCAC
This sequence comes from Streptomyces sp. NRRL F-5755, assembly GCF_001279365.1. Classification (NCBI taxonomy): domain Bacteria; kingdom Bacillati; phylum Actinomycetota; class Actinomycetes; order Kitasatosporales; family Streptomycetaceae; genus Streptomyces; species Streptomyces sp. NRRL F-5755. The sequence goes on from NZ_LGCW01000283.1 coordinate 68,385, forward strand.
GGTGGCTGTTCATCCACGGGCGGGGCGAGGAGGCGGACCGACTCGTCGCCTCCATCGAGAAACAGATCACCGACGAGAAGGGCGCGCCCCTGCCCGAGCCCGAGGGCGAGATCACCATCCGCCCCCGCAAGAGCATCGGCTTCACCGAGATCGCCCGTACCGTCTTCTCGCGCTACCGCCGGCGCGCCATCCTCGGCCTCGCCCTCTTCATCGGCCAGGCGTTCCTCTACAACGCCGTCACCTTCGGCTTCGGCGCCATCCTGACCGCGTTCTTCGACGTGCCGACGGCGAGCACCGGCTACTACTTCGCCGTGATGGCGGCCGGGAACTTCCTGGGCCCGCTGCTCCTCGGCAAGCTCTTCGACACGGCCGGCCGCCGCATCATGATCTCCGGCACCTACCTCCTCTCCGGTGCCCTCCTCTTCGCCACCGCCTGGCTTTTCTCCGCGGGGCATCTGACCGCCACCACGCTCACCGCTTGCTGGTGCGTGGTCCTCTTCTTCGCTTCGGCCGGCGCCAGCAGCGCGTATCTGACCGTCTCGGAGATCTTCCCCATGGAGACCCGGGCCATGGCCATCGCCTTCTTCTACGCGGTCGGTACGGCCGCGGGCGGCATCAGCGGCCCCCTGGTCTTCGCCGGCCTGACCGAGTCCGGCGTGGTCGCCGACACCGCACTCGCCTTCTGCATCGGCGCCACCCTGATGTGCCTGGCCGGCCTCACCGCCGCCCTCCTGGCCGTACGCGCCGAACGCCGCTCCCTGGAGAGCATCGCCAGCCCGTTGACCTCGGCCCCAGGCACCTGACCTGGCCTTCGTGCCAGTGCCCGAGCCGGCCTTTTTGCGCCTTCTTCCCCGCCCCGGCTGCGTTTCCGCACTTCCCCGCCTACGTTGGGAAGATCATGACCGATACACACACGCAGAAGACCCTCGGCTCCCTGTCCGTCTCCCCGCTCTCCCTCGGCGGCAACGTCTTCGGCTGGTCCGCGGACGAGCCCCAGTCCTTCGCCGTACTGGACGCGTACGTCGCGGGCGGCGGCAACTTCATCGACACCGCCGACGTGTACTCGGCCTGGGTGCCCGGCAACAAGGGCGGCGAGTCCGAGACCGTCATCGGCAACTGGCTCGCCTCCCGCGGCAACCGCGACCAGGTGGTCATCGCCACCAAGGTCGGCGCCCACCCGGACCACAAGGGCCTGGCCCCGGCCACCATCAAAGCCGCCGTCGACGAGTCCCTGACCCGCCTGCGCACCGACTACATCGACCTCTACTACACCCACTACGACGACGAATCCCTCGACGTCTCCGACTTCCTCCCGGTCCTCGACGAACTCGTCAAGGCCGGCAAGGTCCGCGAGATCGCCGCCTCCAACATCTCGGCGCAGCGCCTGGAAGCGGCCCTGACCTTCTCCGCCGACGAGAACCTGGCCCGCTATGTCGCCGTACAGCCCCACTACAACTTGGTTTCCCGTGAAACATACGAGGGGGAGCTGGCCGACACCGTCGCGCGCCACGGCCTCGGCGCCGTCCCGTATTACGCCCTTGAGTCGGGCTTCCTCACCGGCAAGTACCGCCCGGACAGCGATGTGAACAGCGTCCGTTCCGAAAAGGCCGCCCAGCACCTGTCCACCGACCGCGGCCGCAAGGTCCTCGCCGCCCTGGACACCGTGGCCGCCGCCCACCAGGCCGAACACGCCACGGTCGCCCTCGCCTGGCTGGCCGCCCAGCCCACGGTCACATCCCCCATCGCCAGCGCCCGCACGGTCGACCAACTCCCCGCCCTGATGGCCCTCTCCGACCTCCACCTCACCAACGACGAACTGACCCTCCTCAACGAGGCATCGGCCTGACCACACCGAGCACCAGGAGATGCGAAAGCGGGTGGGCACGTACCGAGTACGTGCCCACCCGCTTGCGTCTTGCGCCCCCTGAAACCTGCCTTCCTGGCCTACCTCCCACCCCGATCAGCAACCGCCCAGGAGGCAGCCCCCACAACCCCCGCCACCGCAAACACCGACGGCCAGGCCCCCACCTTCTTCGCCAACGGATGCGACCCGGCAAACGCCGCCACGTACACCCCACTCAGCGCCGCCGCAGCCTTCTTCCCAGCCTTCCGCTCCCACTCCCGAGCCGCCACAGCCCCAGCAGCAGCCAGCGCTACCCCACCCAGCGGTCGCTTCTTGGTCCAGCGGGCTACGGCGTAGCCGCCTACGAGCCCTGCTGCAGCTATTGCCGCCGACGGGACCGGTGCCATGTCCGGAACCTCCCTGTTAGAGAACCATTGCGCGTGACTTTACGCCGACGGGCCGACGGCCGGGGGAGGAGCAGCAACGTGGCCGGAAGACGGTGATGCCTGCCGACCACGTTGCCGTACTGCTGGTAGGAGGGAGCCCGCCAAGTGGGGCGGAGGACAGGGGGTGCCGCTACGACCGCCGGGTGACGGACACCTGGTACCAGGTCTGGCAGATCATCGCCACGGAGACGAGGACCACCACCGCCCAGACATGCGCCGGGTCCTGAGGCCCGTGCTCCGAGCCCGAAAGGAGCAGGCTGCCGACCGGGCTTGCGCAGGCACACAGAATCATCAGCACCGGAGAGGCGCCATCCCGCGGGTTCATGGGAATGTGGTTCATGCGTTCACTTCCTTGTTTGACGGCTTGGTGGTGACGCGACGCCCGTCGCTCTCGCTCGCCAAAGTCGGGGCGGCGGGCTGTCTTCATAACCATGCAGGGTCCGAGCAGACGGACCGGTTCGGCTGGCTCATGAGTTCTGTCCAGCCCCGCCAACGCGGTTCCTCGCGGCAGGAGGGTCCCGGGGCCGAGGACCGACAGCGGAGCGGACGATGTTCCAGGAGATGGTTTGCCCCATTCGGTAGCACTGACGGGTACGGTCGGGCAGCGGTCAGGCAGGATGGTGGCTGAGGGCAGCGTTGACGAGGGTGGCAGCGTCCTCAACCTGCCGGGCTTCGAGAAGCGTGCCGACGATATGGAGAACAGCCCGCAGATCACGAGCTGCGGCGCTGTTCAGCATCGCCTCCGCAGCGTCCGTCCGGCCTGCGGCCCGGTACGCGGTGACCGCGTCCCGGATCTCTGCCGGAGCGTGGGCCCGGCCTGCGTGCCACAGGTAGGTGGCTGCATCTGCGTCCCGCCCCGCACGGAGGTGGCCGAGGGCCTCGTCATCCACGACAGGCGGCAGCGCCGATGTTCCCTGGGGAATGCCGGCTTCGGGGGACTGCGCCTGGGGTGGGACGGACCCACTGACTCCGTGGGGCTGGGGACCCAGCCGGGCCTGGACGGCTTTCCAGTACGTCTCCAGGACATCTGCCAGGGGCGGAGGCGGCTGTCCCGTAACCGTTTGCGCGCCATTTGCGAGGTCCCAGAGTCCCCGCATGACGGCTTCCGAGGGCATCCGGTACCCAGTCGTGAAGCCCGTGAGTGTTGAGGGCGCGACGAAGACGGCCCGTGCGACAGTGCCCTGGCTCCTCCCCGTCCCGCGGGCCAGCGCGCTCAGGTGCGCAACGGTGTCTGCCAGTTCCCGCGCTTCGGGCGTGAGACCGGCATGGGGCTTGGCGCTCACCTGTCCTTTCGGCGGCACGGCACGGATTCCCTTCTGCGGGTGTGGCGGGGTAACGGGTAATTCGTCATGGAGGCTTTTCCGGGTCGCGTATACGGATTCTCGTGACGGGCAGGATTCTTGCACTGGCACCGCAGGGAAAGTCAACGGTGATTCGCTGGCGGCCGCCGGGAGATGTGCGCCCCTGTCCGCATGTGGTGTCCGTTCCCGAGATCATCGGGTCACAGGACCATATCTCATCCAGCTGGAAATGCTATCGGGGCGCCGGGCCCGTCGTTGTGATGACGCTGGGCGAGGGGATCGCTGCCGTCCGGGGGCGATGCTCAGGAAGGAACCGGAATATTCGCATCCGGTTTTCCTGCGAACACCTGGCACCGAGGGCCGGTCCCGCGAAGCGGCGCTGCCAGAGGAAGAATGCGTAGGGAACCCGCAGGTCAGGGGCCTGCACTGGTGACTTGCGTGTTCGCGCCGTGTTCGCGGCCTCGTTCTCCTGGCGGGCGGCAACTGCAGAAAAGTTCCCGCCGGTCGGTTAATTCGTGGGGACCGGCAAGTGAGCGTCGGCAGGAAGTGAACGGCGGGCTGCTGTCGTCGAGGTCCACGCCGACAAAAAGCGCGTGATGCACGTCACAGTGAGTGTGTCAAAACTGTCTTGCGATTACTTCGAACGGAACGGAAAGTCAATAGCTCCGTATTCGCAGTTTCGCGAATACGAATGGGCGGTGGCGTGTTGAATCCCGGCGTCCGATGTGGATCCTTGGAAAGAGTGATCAGCTCTCGGGCTGGTGCGGCTGGTTGCTCTGCAGAACCCTGTCGACGGCCAGCGAATCCGTTCAGTTATGAGTGCTTACGGAAAGTGAAAGGCGGTCCCTGTGACACTGCCGTCCTGGGAGGACAAGAAGCTCGGCACGATGAAGCGCGCCGCCCTGTGGCTCGTCACCGTTGTCGGCGAAGGAAACGTCTTCACCAAGGGTGCCCTGAGGGCTGCCTTTCCTGAGACGTCGCAGATCGACCGCCGTATGCGCGACTTGCGGGACCACGGCTGGCGGATCGACACAAACCGCGAGGACGTCGGGCTTGAGCCGCACCAGCAGCGTTTCGTCTCGCGCGGGGAAGCGGTCTGGGAGCCTGGGAAAGGCCGCTCCAAGTCAGCGGCGGCCATCACGGCTACCCAGCGGCGCGAGATCTTCGCGAGGGACGGGCACTTCTGCCGCTCGTGCGGCATCTCGGCGGGCCAGACGTACCCCGGTACGTACGAGGCCGCCCAGCTGGACGTTGCCCGGCGACCAGTGCTGGGACCAGGAGGCGCGGCCGACGTACAGCTGGTCACGGAATGCAACCGCTGCCGCGTGGGCGGCCGGGAAGTGACCGCAGACCTCGTGAGCGTCCTTGATGCTGTGCGGCGGATCGGTCCGATAGAGCGCAAGATCCTTGCCGGCTGGATGGAGAAGGACCGCCGCGAGTTCAGCGAACTGGAGCGGATCTGGGCCAGTTACCGGACACTGCCCGAGGAGTCGCGGGCCCAGGTACGCGAGCAGCTCGGCCTTGATGGCGGTCTCTAGCCCAGCCGGCTGGAGCGCCCCGCGATTGTTGAGAGCCAGGAGAACGGAACAAACGTGAGCATGGACTTCGGACGCCCGCCGAAGGCGGAGGCCAACCAGGAGCTGGTCCGGAAGCGGCTGAAGGACGCTGAATCAGCGGCCGGCACCAGGGAAAGCCTGACTGTGGAGTGGCGGGGCCAGCCCTTGCACGTCGAGGTCATCGACATGCCGGTGACCGACCTGTACTACAACCCGGGCACGCACCGCATCAGGGCGCAGCGTGACCACGAGCCGGAACTCGACGCTGAGCTGCGGAGAGACCCCTGGAGCGTTCGCAGCCAGGACTACCTGCACCACCTCTTGAAGTCGCTGCCGGCCGATCCGTCGAAGGAAGACCCGGACTTCATCGCCCTGCTGGAGAGTCTGCGCGACTTCCGGCAGAACGATCCCGGTCTCATCACGCGCGATGGTGTGCTGGTCAACGGCAACACCAGACGGGCCGCATTCAGGGAGCTGGGTGTCGCGCACATCCGCGTCGGCGTGCTCCCGGAGTCGTGTACCTGGGATGACGTCAACGCGGTTGAGCTGTCGCTGCAGCTCCGCAAGGACCACCGCCGCGACTACTCATACATCAACCGGCTGCTGGCCATCGATGAACAGGCTGAGCTCGGCCGTTCCGCCAAGGACATCGCACGTGACTTCCGGATCAAGGAAGACACCTGCAAACAGGACCAGTGGATCCTCACCTGCCTGCGTGACCTCATCGAGCGGAGCAAGAGTGAGGGCACCGGGCTGCGGCTGCTCGACTTCGAGCAGCACCAGGAAAAGCTGCGCGAACTGCACCGTCGGTACGTCAAGGAAGCGCGGGTGAGCAAGGCCAACGCTGATGTGATGAAGGAGAACCGACTTGCAGCCATGGTCCTGGGCTTCTCCAAGACGGATGTGCGGCTGATCGAGCCTGACTTCGCGCGCCGGTACCTCGACCAGCGTCTGCCCGAAGAGCTGAAGACCGGAGCGCCCGCCGCCGGCTCCGTCGCGATCCCCGGTCTAGGCAGGACCATGAAGTCCGTGGACACCGTCGTGACAGTGGCCAGGACGCTCACTGACACGGTCCTGCGGGCGAAGGCGGTCAGCCCGACGGCGAGCGGCGTTTCCGCCGAGCGTGTGCAGGTGGCGACGCGTACCTTCGAGGCTGCCCACGAGGCATTCGAGGCGGCTTTGGTACCGGCCGGCAAGGACGCACGTATCCGCAAGCGCAAGCAGGCTGCCCCTGGCCGGATCACCGACGCGTGCCAGGACATCGAGCAGTGCATCACCGACCTGGTGATGGCCAGGGCGTCCCGGAGCCTCGATGAAGAGGCGTTCGACGAAGCCGTGCTGAAGCTGCGGGACAGCCTCGGAAAACTGGCCGCCGAGTCTGCCCGTAGCATCGAGGTGCCCGGAGACGGGGTTGAGTGGCTGCTGGGTGCGGTGAAACAGGAGGAGTGACGGCCGATGGCGGATGTGCAGGAGCCGTCGTTGCGCATCGGGTTCGATGTCACCCGTACCAAGGCGGCCCTGCGCGTCAGCCCGGCCCACCAGAGCGATCTTGCGCAGCTGGCGGGCTGGTTTCCTGCCAGCACTCGGAGTGGTCCGCTGGCCGTGGAAGTCGAACTCGATGACTTCCTCGTCGGTCTGGAAGCGCTGGGCAGCTGGCCGTCACCGGAAACCGTCGAGTGGGAAGAAGCGCTGGCTGACCTCGTCGGCAGCGTGCTCGACGACGCAGAGGCGGCTGAGCAGGCACTGGCCGGTGAGGTCGGTGCGGCCGTCACCGCGGACGATGTCATCTCCCTGCTGGGTGACGGCTGGAAGGCTGATCTCACGTCCTTCCAGCGGCGCGACATCGCGCACCTGCTGTCCATGCGGCATGGCGCGAACTTCAGCGTCCCGGGAGCCGGAAAGACCCGTGTCGGACTAGCGGTCTACGCGGCCATGCGCGCACGAGGAGAAGTCAGACGGCTTCTCGTGGTCAGTCCGAAGTCAGCGTACGAGTCGTGGCTTTTCGAGAGTGCGGCCTGTTTCGAGGAGCCGCTGGCTGCGGAGGTCATGTCGAAGAGCCCCGACCTCGGTACGGAACTGCTGCTGGTGAACTATGAGCGGCTGGACCGCTCGCAGGCCCAGCTCGCAGCCTGGCTTCGGGCCGCTCCGTCAATGGTGATCCTGGACGAAGCACACAGGATGAAGCTAGGTGCAAACGGCGTGTACGGAAGCGCCTGCATGTTCCTGGGGCCGCTCAGCCGCCGACGGCTCATCCTGACCGGTACACCGGCCCCCAACGGCGCCCGGGACCTGGAAAACCTGCTGTCCTTTGTCTGGCCGGGGCACGGACGGCGAGTGGTGACCAGCGCCGTGAACGGCGGGGACCTTGCGTACGCCAGCAAGATCCTGCGCCCGCTCTTCACCCGTACCACCAAGCATGAACTCGGTCTGCCGCCCTACGAGACCAAGATCCGGTACGTAGATCTCCCGGACCTGCACCGTGAGATCTACGATGCGCTAATCGGACGCTTCACGGCCAGAGCCGAAGCTTCGCGCGACGACTTCGACGCGCTGGGCAAGGCGCTGATGCGGCTCCTGATGGCAGCCACCAGCCCCGCACTGCTGCGGGAAGGCAGCAGCAGGTACGAACCCCTCGCCTATCAGGTGCCGCCGCTGGACGTCCCAGAAGGGGACTCGCTGTATGAGCTGATGCAGAACTTGCCCAGCTATGAGGTGTCCCCGAAATATTCGGAAGCGCTGAGTCTGCTGGCTGAAAACGCGGCCGCTGGCCGGAAGACGCTCGTGTGGTCCACGTTTGTACGCAGCCTGACCACGATGGAGCACCTGTTCGCCGACTACGGGCCAGCCATGGTCCACGGAGGCACTCCTGACCGCGAGGAGCAGATCGACCGCTTCCGTAACGACCCGGACTGCATGGTGCTGCTGTCCAACCCGGCGACCATGGGCGAAGGCATCAGCCTTCACCAGGTGTGCCACGACGCGATCTATGTGGACCGCGATTTCATGGCCGGTCGGTTCCTGCAGAGCTTGGACCGCATTCACCGGCTAGGGCTCGCGCCCGGCACTGAGACGCGCGTCACGGTGCTCGCTGCTACCGGCACGGTCGATGAGGTCGTGGCCCGCCGTATGGAGAAAAAGCTGGAGTTCATGGGCGGCATCCTTGATGACCCCTCTGTCCGTCAGCTTGCTGACCTGCAAGAAGAGCCCTCAGTAGCCGGCGGGATGGACGCGGCTGACGTACGGGCGCTGCTGCGGCATCTGGGCGTTGCCGGGCGTGTGTGATCAGACGTGCCCTCTGCGTATCGCGGTGGTGGCTTCCGCGAAGCGGTGAAGAGTGCTGGCTGAGTGCACCATGATGTCCTTCGGCACGTAACCTCCCCGCCCTGTGCCACCTGAAGCCCGCACGTCGCTTGGCATGCGGCAGGGGCAATATTGAGAGGCGTTCGCCGTGTTGTCCGTGATGGCAGCAGCGGCGCGAAACGAGTGCCGCACACTAGTGGAGGCTGAGTTCTAGTGGAGGCCGGGTTGTTGTCAGTGGCGTCTGTCACCCTCTGTGAGGGCGGGCTGCAAGGTGTGTCCGCCGTGGCACGTAGGAAGGAGGGTGCATGACCCGCACTGAGTCCAAGTTCACCTCTGTGGAGATCTGTGCTGGGGCCGGGGGACAGGCACTCGGGCTGCACCAGGCAGGGTTCCGTCACCACGCGCTGATCGAGATCGACAAGCACGCGTGCGAGACGCTGAAACTCAATGTCACGGAGGAGAACGGGTGGGGCGACTGCAGAGTCATCTCAGCTGATCTGACACAGTTCGACCCGGCTGATCTCGAGCTGGACCCCGGCACCCTCGATCTGCTGGCCGGCGGCGTGCCGTGCCCGCCCTTCTCGGCCGCGGGCAAGCAACTGGGCCGGGATGACGAGCGTGACCTGTTCCCGGTCATGCTCGACTTGGTGAGTTACCTGAAGCCCAACGCCGTCATGATCGAGAATGTACGGGGCCTGCTCGAACCGCCGAAGAAGTTCGAGTCCTATCGCGATGAGATCAAGGCACGCCTTCGAGAAGAGGGCTACGTCATCTGCGATTGGCGGGTTATCGAGGCTTGTGATTACGGGGTGCCGCAGCTCCGGCCACGTGCAATCCTCGTTGCGATGAGGCCGGAGTTCGCCGGCCACTTCAGGTGGCCGGACCCGGACAGGATCGAGCTTGTCACAGTGGCGGAGGCTCTGGGAGCCACGATGGAAAAGCGTTTCGGTCAGTCACCAGAAGGAAAAAGGGCTTACGAGCGTTGGTACAAGGCTGCCAGCACCGGCGTAGCTCCCACCCTGGTGGGTGGTTCGAAAAAGCATGGAGGCGCAGATCTCGGCCCCACACGGGCGAAGAAGGCATGGCTCAAGCTTGGGGTCGATGCCATGGGCGTCGCCAATGAACCCGAGCACATGAAGGATCCGGACCGTGACCTTTACAGCAAGGGCAAGGACGGTCAGCCGCTCGGTCCGAAGCTGACTGTTACCCAAGCGGCAGTCATTCAGGGCTTTCCCACCGACTGGCATTTCTCTGGACGCAAGACTGCGGCTTACCGACAGGTCGGAAACGCCTTCCCACCCCCGGTCGCGCGAGCCGTCGGCGAGCAGATTATCGACGCTTTGGAGAAGGGGCTGAAAGCCCCGTTCCCGGTCGAGGAAACACTGGAGCGGGAAGCGGCCAGGGAAGCGGAAGCGGCAAGAGAGGCACGGGAAGCGGCTCTGTTCGAGCTCCCGGGCCAGTCAACGCTGATCTCTGCGGAGCCTGCTGACCGTGCTGGCGATCTTGAGGGCGCAGTCGCCCGGTGACTCGTGCTCCCAGAACCGGAGGATCGTCCATCCCGCCTCGATGAGCTGCTGGTCAGTGTCCCGGTCACGCGCCATGTTCCGGGCGACCTTGTCTGACCAGTAGCCGGGGTTGGTTTTCGGCGGCACATAGTGCTCCGGGCAGCCGTGCCAGTAACAGCCGTCGATGAAGACTGCGACCTTCGCCGGCCGGAAGACCATGTCGGCTGTCCGGCGAAGGTCTGGGAGGGGCCTGGCTGCCACGCGGTACCGGAGCCCCTGGGCGTGTACGAGCCGCCGGATCAGCTGTTCCGGCTTGGTGTCCCGGCTGCGGATGGCCTGCATGTTGCGCCGCCGGGCGGCGGACGACGCCCAGGAGCCGTCAGGCGGAGTCCATGCCTTGCTGGCAGGAGGCTCCTGACTCTGATCAGAGCTGTTCTTGTCAGTCACGGTTCTTCTCAGTGTGCTTCGGGAGGAAGGGCGCTGTCACGGGCGGGTCCTCCGGCGTCGCAAGGACCCATGCCCGGCCATCGAGGATTACACGCAGACGGCCTTCGTGGTGGGCGGCTGCTTCAGCTACTCGGAAACTGACAAGCTCGCCCACCCGGGGCACCGGGGCGCCGAGCGCACGTGCGACGGCCTGATGGCTGCTGTAGTGCCCCGGGATGAGGATCCCTTCTTCGCGGAGGACTGTCCGGGCGCGGCCCTTCGCCTCGCGTACCCGGGCCATGTAGTCGCTCTGCTGGGCAACAGTACGCACGACACCTCTGCCAATGGGGCGGAGCTGCACGCGACGGAAAAGTTCGATGACCCTCGCCTGGCCTGAGGGAAGCCCGAGAATCTTGTCGCGGGTTGTCTGGTCCAGATGCAGCAGAACGTTCTCCGGCAGTGGAGCGTCCCGCCAGAGCCAGTAGATTTTGTTGCGGTGTTCGGCCTTGACGGTCAGCTTACGGTCGCGGTTATTGCCTTTGTTCAGCAGCTCCGGGCGGATGCGGAGCAGGCCGGCGCTCCAGCGGCTTTTCTCGTCGTCGGCCCAGACCAGCAGGCAGATGTGATTTTCGGCTTCGGGCGGGATCATCCACCCGCCGAACTGCTGAGAGTATTTGCAGTCGACCTGGATACCGGCTATCCGGTAGTCCGTGGCGTCACCATCATCGAAATCGAACTCGCGCTGCAAGTTGATTTCAACAATCGATCCGGCGTGTGTCTTCTCCGTCTTGGACAGCGTCTTCCAGTCGTATCGCCCGGTGACTTCACCATTGAGCAGCTGGTCAATAGTGTCACGCAGCACCCGGGCGAATCGCTCACCTCGGGGATCGAGCTGCCGGAGATGCTTGCGTACAGCGACGAGTCCGCTGTCTGATTCGGCCAGGGCTACGGCCACGGTGTTGGAAGCGGCCGAATGGTCCAGCGGAAGCATGGCGTCACCTCATCAACCAGCTGGCACCACGCCAGCGTCAGGCTCACGAGCCTGCCACAGCCGGGGTTTTGGCGTATTCACCGGCTGCAGGTGGCCGCCTACTTCTGGAACCGGTGGATCACTGATCGTAGGGCGGCATGTGCGGCGTGTGCCCTGCGTGTGGGGTCGATGGCACCGGGCTGGGCACCGGCCGGTGCGTTACATGGAGTGCCTGGAGGAGTGCTGGGTGGGCCAGTGGTTTGTGGTGCCACAGGTGGTTTAGGAGGGTTTGTTCTTGGGTGGGGAAGGTGGGGGTGGGGCCTGTGCGGTGGGCTTGGCGGCGTAGGAAGGCCAGGGTGGTGGCTGTGGCGGCGTATTCCGTTACTGCGCGGGCGGCGGTGGGGCCGTAAGTGCGGCGGGCTATGTCGCGGGCTACCGAGCGGGTTTTGAGGGAGGAGAGGGAGATGGGCTCGGTGGGGGAGAGCCAGCCGGTGGTGACGTACGGGGGGAGGTAGGTGCGCAGGGCGAGGAGTTCGCGGTGGCGGGCCCAGACGGCGAGCCAGGTGAGGGTCGCGAAGACGGGCAGCATGAAGAGGCCGTAGACGGTGAGGAAGCCGAGGTCGCCGAGGGTGGTGGCGGCGTTCCAGATGGCGTGCAGGAGGACGGCGGTGGCCAGGCCGAGGAAGGGCAGGGCCAGGCGCAGCGGGCGGCGGTGCGGGTAGCTGGTGGCGGCTATGCCGAAGGCCAGGCCCGTGAGCATGGTGAAGAGCGGGTGTGCGAACGGCGACATGATGATGCGGACGAAGAACGTGCCCGCGGTGAGGGAGTCGAGCCCGGTGTGGCCGAGGGACTGGTCCTGGCCGAAGGCGTTGCCCAGGTAGAGGATGTTCTCGGTGAAGGCGAAGCCGGTGGCGGTGATGCCGGCGAGGACGAGGCCGTCCGTGACGCCGGCGAAGTTCTGGCGGCGGAAGAGGAAGAGCAGGACGACCGCGACGGCCTTGACGGTCTCCTCTATGACCGGGGCGAAGACGGTCGCGCCCCAGGTCTGGGCATCGTCGGGGGAGAGGGTGGAGAGGTTGTTCTCCAGCCAGTTGGTGGCCAGACCGTTGGCCAGGAGCGCGACGAGGGTGGCGGCGCAGGCGCCCCAGGCGAAGGCGAAGACCAGGTTGCGGCGGGGTTCGGGGTCTATGCGGTCCAGCCAGCAGAAGCCGGCTATCAGGACGGGTACGGGGAAGACGGCGAGGCCGAGGCCGACGAGGAACCCCTGCGTACCGGTCTGCTGGCGGACCATCGCCAGGATGATCACGCCGGAGAGGGCGAGCAGGGAGAACAGGGCGACGGCGCGCGCTGTCCTGCTGTGCCAGGGCGCCGGGCGGCGGCGCGGGGCGTAGTGCCACTGCGCCGCCGCGGGCGACGCGGCGGAGGCGGCGTAGCGCGGATCGGGCGCGTACGCCGGTTTCGGCGGAAGCGGAGGCGGCTGCGGCGGATTCACCCATCGACCCTAACCACCGCGGGGCGGGCTATGCCGGGCGCCGCCGGAAGAGGAGGTCGTGGACGACGTGGCCCTTGTCCAGGCCCTGCCCCTCGAACTTGGTCAGCGGGCGGAAGTCCGGGCGCGGGGCGTAGCCGGAGTGCAGGTTTTCGAGGGTCGGCTCGGCGGAGAGGACGTCGAGCATCTGCTCCGCGTACGGCTCCCAGTCGGTCGCGCAGTGGACCAGGGCGCCGGGCGCGAGCCGGGTCGAGGCCAGGGCGATGAACTCCGGCTGGATCAGGCGGCGCTTGTGGTGGCGCTTCTTGGGCCACGGGTCCGGGAAGTAGACGCGCAGGCCGGCCAGGGAGGCGGGGGCGAGCATCTCGCGGAGCAGGATGATCGCGTCGCCGTTGGCCACGCGGATGTTGGACAGGCCGTTGCGTTCCGCGAGGCCGAGCAGATTGCCCTGGCCCGGGGTGTGGACGTCGCAGGCGAGGATGCCGGTGTCCGGGTCGGCGGCGGCCATCTGCGCCGTGGCCTCGCCCATGCCGAAGCCGATTTCGAGGACGACCGGGCGGCCCTCGAACAGCTCGTTCAGGTCGATCCTGGAGAGGCCGTCGATGTCCAGGCCCCACTTCGGCCACAGGCGCCGCAGCGCGTCGGCCTGCCCGTGGGAGACCCGGCTGCGCCGGGGCTGGAAGGACCGGATCCGCCGCTCGTGGTGCGAGCCGGCCGGGTCGGCCGCGGGGCCGGTGCCGTCGGGGAACATCGGCTCGGTACGCGGGCGCGGGCGGGTGTCGTCCCGGGGGACGGGCGCCCGGGACGCGTCCGCGGGCCGGTCGGTCGCGAGCCGCGGAGCGGCGTCGGGGCCGGGCTCGGCGGCGGTACCGGGATCGGCACCAGGGCCGGGCTCGGCTGCCGTACCGGGCTCGGCGGCAGGGCTGGACTCGGGGGTGGCGGGGTTCTCGGACACAGTGGGTCGATTCTACGGGCGCGGTCGGGTATGGGGTCGGGTACGAGGCTGGGTACGAGGCCGAGCACGGGGACGGTGGCGGGCACGGTGGCGGTGGCAGCCGGAGGGCGGCGCAGCCGGTGGCGGCATCGACGCCTTTTCAGCCGGACGCCACCTCCTTCGTAGCCGGACGCTGTCCCCTTATCGGCCGGACGCTGCCCTCTTCTCGGCCGGACGTCGCCGTCTCTTCCTCAGCCGGACATCACGTCCCCTCGGCCAAACGGCACCGCCTCTTTCTCAGCCGGACACCATGCTCCCCCCAGCCAGACACCACGCCCCCTCAGCCGAACGTCGCCTCCAGCATCCCCAGAGCCCGTCCGGCTATCTCCCTGCCGATGGGGAGGGAGGCCGTGGCGGCGGGGGACGGGGCGTTGAGGACGTGGACGATGGACGGGGTTTCCGTGATGAGGAAGTCGTCGGCGAGGGTGCCGTCGGGCAGGACGGCCTGGGCGCGCACGCCGGCGGGGGACGGTCGTAGGTCCTCCTCGCGGACCGCCGGCAGCAGGCGGCGGACGGCCTCGGTGAAGGCGCGGCGGGAGAGGGAGCGGTGCAGTTCGCCCGCGCCGTAGCGCCAGTGGCGGCGGGCTATGTGCCAGGAACCGGGGTACGCCAGGGTGCCGGCCAGGTCGGCGGGGCGGACGGTGCGCCAGTCGTACCCCTCGCGGGCGAGGGCCGGGACGGCGTTCGGGCCGATGTGGACGGAGCCGTCGATCCCACGGGTGAGGTGGACGCCGAGGAACGGGAACGCGGGGTCGGGCACCGGGTAGACCAGGCCGCGCACCAGGGAGGCGCGGGCCGGGGCGAGGGTGTGGTACTCGCCGCGGAAGGGGACGATGCGCATGCCCGGCGCGTCGCCCGCCAGGCGCGCGATCCGGTCGCAGTGCAGACCGGCGCAGTTGATCAGGACGCGGGCGCGGAAGACCGTGTCGGAGGAGGCGGGGGCAGGGGCGGAAGAGACGCGGTCGGAGGAGGTACGGGAGGTGTCGGCGGGCGTGTGAGGCGCGTCGGCGAGCGCGCGCTCCGCATCGATGGGCGTACGTCCCGCCTCACCCGGCATGCGCTCCGTATCGGCAGGCGTACGTCCTGCCTCGCCCGCCACGCGCTCCGTATCGATGGGCGTACGCCCCGCCTCACCCGGCATGCGCTCCGTATCGGCAGGCGTACGCCCCGCCTCGCCCGCCACGCGCCCCGTATCGGCAGGCGCACGCCCCGCC
>NZ_LGCW01000284.1:0-119033 GCF_001279365.1 Streptomyces sp. NRRL F-5755
CCTGACACCCCTCCCCTCCTCTCCTCCCGTACCCTCCCCTCCCTCCCCCTCGTTCTCCGTGATGTGTCTCACGAGGCGTGTGGTGATCCGTGAGGCGGGTATCCGGCCCCGGGACCATGGAGCAGGGTGCCGGGATGAAATGGTAGAAATGGGGAGCAAAGCCCCCTGCGGAGAGGAGACGCCATGTCGTCGAAGCGACGCCGTAAGAAGAAGGCACGCCGTAAGAACGGCGCCAACCACGGCAGCCGTCCGCAGTCCTGAGCGGCCCGCCCGCCGGACCTGCGAGCGCACGCGAAGGCCCCCGGGACACCGTCCCGGGGGCCTTCGCCGTCTGACGCCGCGAACCCGCTACGCGGCCTCCACCACGCCCGAGGACGCCACCTCGATCTTCGCGGAGGTGGCACCGGAACGGGACCCCAGCCCCTCGATCCGCTTGACCAGCTCGGTCCCCTCGACAACCTCGCCGAAGACGACGTGCGCGCCGTCCAGCCACGGGGTCTCGACCGTCGTGATGAAGAACTGCGAGCCGTTGGTGTTGCGGCCGGCGTTCGCCATCGACAGCAGGAACGGGCGGTTGTGCTTCAGCTCGAAGTTCTCGTCCGGGAAGCGGTCGCCGTAGATGCTCTTGCCACCGGTGCCGTTACGGCGGGTGAAGTCACCACCCTGGAGCATGAACTCCGGGATGACCCGGTGGAACGGCGACCCCGCGTAACCGAAGCCATGCTCGCCGGTGGCCAGCTCACGGAAGTTGCGAGCGGTCTTGGGCACGACATCGTCGTACAGCTTGAAAACGATGCGCCCCGCGGAGGCGCCGTCGATCGTAATATCGAAAAATACGTTGGAACTCATGGAAGCCATCCTTCCACTTCCCGGCGGTGCCCTGTGCCGCCGGTCCACGTTCCTGGTCGACGCCGTCCCTCTCCTGCCGCCCTGCCGGGCCCGCGAAACACCCTCGCCGCCCCCATGGCGATCTCCCGCCCGCCCGGCGGACAATGCGGCATGACCGAACGGCTCTGGGAGCTCTGGTACCGCCGGCTGCCGACGACCGAACCCGAAAAGCCGCTGTCCCCGGCCCGCGAGGCCCGCATCCGGGAACTCGGCGAGGAGAACGCCCAGGAAGGCGCCCGCGCCATCGAGGCGGCACACGCCGCGGCCGGAGACCTCCTCGTCGAGCTCGACCGGCTGCGTCCGCTGGTGGAGCTGATGGGCGAGTACGGGTCGGCGGCAGTGACCCAGCACACCGATCAACGGCCGTAGGGTGCGACCGGCCGTAGTACAGCCACAGCGCCGGCCCGGGAGGCCGCGGCGTGAGCCGAGCCCCGCCGCTCCAGTGAGGCAGTGGCGGGGCTCAGGGCCGGCTGGTGCGCAACCGCCACATCACGTGGCGGAGAACGCGCCGCCCTGGACGCCCGCGATGAACTCCGCGAACGAACGGGAGGGGACGGAGAGGACGGGACCGTTCGGGTCCTTGGAGTCGCGGACGGGAACTATGCCGGTGGCTGCGGTCTGTGTCGGGGCCCACTCGACACAGGAGCCGCCATTGCCGCTGTAGGAGGACTTGAACCAGATGAGGGCTCGGGGGTCGTTCGTCACGAGGTGCCCTTTCGTACCTGCTGGATCATGGCTACTGAGTCTGCCTGCGAAAGCGCTTCGGTCTGTAGCTGATGGTAGGCCCTTACCAGAGGCAGCACGGACGTGAGTTCCCTGTCCAAACGGCCGTGCGTCTCGGACTCGACGTAGGAAACCACGGAGCGGTCGGACAGGGTCAGCAGGTTGACCAGGCGGTTGAACGGGCGACGCTCGCCTATGGCGTAGGGGGCTACCTGGAGAGTGGTGTTCGGCTGGTCGGCGAACTCGACCAGCCGGGCCAACTGGGCGTCCATGACGGCGGGCTTGCCGATCGGTCGCCGGATGCAGCTCTCGTCCAGGACCACGATCACCATGGGAGCAACGCGCCGCACCAGGGACGCCTGTCGTTGCACCAGGAACTCGACTCGCTCACGGGCCTGTTCGGGACTGAGCGTGCCACGCCGCACATTGCCGTCCTCGATGACTCTCGCGTACTCCGGCGTCTGAAGCAATCCGGGGATCACCCCTACTTCGAACAGCCGGATCTCCGCTGCGCGGGCTTCGTGGAGCTCGACCGGCTGCACCCCTTGGTGGAACTGATGGACGCACCGTACGACTGAGGACGTGGACCGGATCGGCCCCTCGGACGAACCGTGCGCCGCCCCGCCGCTCCAGTGCGGGGGTGGCAGGGCTCAGGGGCGAGCCGACCGCGCAGGTCAGATGGCGGCCTGCCGGGCGAACTCGACCAGTCCGGTGAAGGTGGTGGGGAGCAGCATCAGGACCGGGCCGCTCGGGTCCTTGCTGTCACGTACGGGGACCACGCCACGTGAATCGACGAGGTCGGTGGCGACCTCTATGCAGTCGCCGCCGTTGTTGCTGTATGAGGACTTGACCCAACGGGGGAATTCGGTGGTCACGGGGCGCCCTTTCGTACCTGCTCGATCATGGCCACAGATGCCGCCTGCGACAACGCTTCGGCCTGCAACTGATGGTATGCCGTCAGCACGGGCACCACGGAGGCGCTCTCCCGGTCGAGGTTTCCCTGAGCCTGGGATTCGGCGTAGTAGATCAGGGACCGGTCCGGCAGCGTCAGGAGGTTGACGGGCAGGTCAAACGTGCGGCGCTCCCCTATCTCGTACGGTGCCACCTGCAACAGCGTGTTCGGCAGGTCGGCAAACTCGACCAGCCGAGTCAACTGTGCGTCCATGACAGCGGAGCCGCCGACCTGCCGACGGATACAGCTTTCGTCTATGGCCACGAACACCATGGGTGGCCGGGGCCGCTCCAGTGCGGCCTGGCGCTCGGCTAGGAACGCAACGCGTTCATCCGCCTGTTGAGGCGTGATGGCGCCCCGTCGCACGGCGCTGTTAGCCAGCACGCGTGCGTACTCCGATGTCTGCAACAAACCAGGAATGATCCCGATGTTGTACAGCCGGATCTCCACAGCACGGGCCTCGTACCCGACGTACTCCGGAAACCCTTCCAGCAGACTGCCGTGCTTGATCTCACGGAATTCGCGCTCGAACGTATTCGCGGCGCCGACAAGGCCGAACGCCCTGTCTGCACTACGCGAGAACGGAAGGGTTGGAGGCTTGCGACCAGTTTCGACCGCCGAAATGTGCACGCTGGAGTAGCCCATGTGGCCGGCGAGATCTTCCTGGGTCCAGCCACGTCCCTCGCGCAGACCGCGCAGATGCGCCCCGAAGGCGGCCTGCGGGCTACTGCCGGGCCTCAACTCTTTACGATTCAGGGGGAGTCACCAGCTCTTCGTCCGTATTCGGCAGGTTGAAGGGATACCGACTCTAGGCCACTCTCGGCCTATCCGGTGGCGGAACGGCCGCGGGGAGGAGCGGCGGGCGTGGCCCGGAACCGCATCCGCTCGCCCCACCGCCTCGCGGTGACGCCGATTACCGGACTGCGCGGCCTGATCGCGTACCGACGTACCCCCACGAACGGTGGCCACAAGTGACCGATCCCCACCCCGTCTTCAACCCCAGCCCCAGCCGGGAAAGCCTCACCCGACTCATGCGCTTGTTCGGTCACAACGGTGTGCTGCGTGTGCGCACCAGTCGCGGCAGTGACGCTGCCCTCAACCTCCTCCGACCCGAAGGCAAGGCCATGACACCCGCCGCCCCCATGCCCACGTCCAAGGAAATCCAGATCACCGGCATCCGGAAACACGTCGCCGAATGCGTCACCGAGATCAATGGCGCGCGGTGCGGCGCCCGCTCCAACGTCTGGGACACCCCCGTACATCTGAATGTATGGATCCTCGCCCACGCGGACGCATACGCGCACAAGAAGTTCGTGAAGCACACGGAAGACCCGGTCAACGTCTACACCAAGCCCGCCAAGAGGCCGCAGTGAGAGAGGCGGGTTGACGCGTTCGCCGAGCAGTACCGCGCCCCGGCCGCCCTGCTGCGGCACCGCGGCAAGAGCCGGGCATCAGGAGCCCTCCGTGCCGTCCGACCTCGCCAAGCATGAGGACAGCGGATGGGTGGGGCTCATGTGCAGTGATTTTCCACGGACCGAAGGAGAGCACACCATGAGCACGGCCGTCGTCAGCAACTCACGCACGGAGAACGCGGCATCTTCATCGCCGGCAGCAGTACAGAAACCGCCTCGCTTGCTGTGGTTGGATCTGACCCGGAAGTATCAGCTCCGATGTGTGCACTGCTACAACGGGTCCGGCGCGGACGGAACGCACGGCACCATGACCCGCAGTGACTGGATCAACGTGCTGGACGAGGGCGCCGCGCTGGGCGTCCCGCACGTCCAGTTCATCGGCGGCGAACCGACCCTGCACCCCGACTTCGACACCCTGGTGACACACGCGCTGGGCCTCGGAATGCAGACAGAGGTTTACAGCAACCTGGTCCACGTCCCATCCGCACGCTGGGAGCTGTTCCGACGTAACGGTCTGTCTCTGGCCACGTCCTACTACTCGGCCAAGGCCAACGCGCACGACGCGATGACCGGACGGCCCTCCCACCGCCGCACCCGGGCCAACATCGAAAAGGCCGTACAGCTCGGCATTCCGCTGCGCACCGGCATCGTCGCCGAGACTGACGAGCAGATCGCCGAAGCACGCCGCGATCTCGAAATGCTGGGCGTCAAGCAGATCGGCGCCGACCGCGTTCGGCCTTTCGGCCGGGGCGCGCAGGGGAAGGCGCCGGACCTGACCGGCCTGTGTGGTAACTGCGGTAACGGAGCGGCGGCCATCGGCCCCGATGGGGCGGTTTCTCCGTGCGTGTTCTCCACATGGATCAAGACCGGCAACGTACGGGACGCCCCCTTGGGGGAGGTGCTCACCGGCTCGGGCATGGCTGAGGCCGCTACGGCCATTCGCAACGCGCGTGGGGCCAAGGAGTGCCAACCTGACTGCGTGCCCAACAACCCGTGCGACCCGCGATGCGAACCGGCCGCCGCCTGCACTCCGGGAACGCCGCCCAGTGACTGCGACCCACGAAGGTGAAGCGCCCCGAAAGGACACGACATGACCGGCTTGCCCGACTCCCACTTCCGGGATCTGATCCGCCCGCATACCGGGCAGGTCGGCCATGTTCTGGTTCCGGAGCGCGGCTTCAGCTCGGACTTCGCCGCAGTGATCACCAGCGAGAAGGGCGAGTTCTTCGTCAAGGCGATGTTCAATAATCCGGGGGGCCGCCGGGACTCCATCCTCCGGGAAAAGCTGATCAACCCCTCCGTGCAGCCCCTCTCCCCTCCTCTGCTGTGGAGTGCCGAGGGTCGGTGGATCATCCTCGGATTCGAAGCCGTCACCGGGAGGGCATCCAGCTTCAAGCCAGGTTCACCAGACCTTCCCGCGGCCATCGGCAGCCTGGACCGCATCGCAGGCGTCGGCCTTCCCGACGTGGCGCGGAAGTGGACCGAGACGCGGTGGGACGCTTACGCGGCGGATCCCTCGGATGTGGAACTGTTCCGAGGGAACACACTGGTCCACGCCGATATCAACCCGAGCAACATCATGATCGGCGAGGACGCGACATGGCTGGTGGACTGGTCGTGGCCCACCCGGGGTGCCGGCTTCATCGACGCGGCCTGTCTGGTCGTACAGCTCGTATCGGCCGGGCACAGCGCCGAGGACGCCGAAGCCTGGGTGGCCGGCTGCACAGCTTGGGCAAACGCCGATTCGGAAGCGATCGACGCTTTCGCCAAAGCCACCTTGCGGATGTACACCGGGTTCGCGGAGCGGAGCCCTGACGCGTCATGGCTGAGGGCCATGGCAGCAGCAGCCCGGGCATGGGTGAACCATCGCGGCCTGAATGAATCACTCGAAAGCCGCAGCTGACGAGCCTTCGCACCGCCACACGACACTGACAAGCCCCCGGAACCGCCACGGACAGTGATCACTCCATGACGGGGCCAGGGGCGCAAAAAGGCCCGCTGACCTGGCGTGTTGCCAGGCCGGCGGGCCTTGTGCCGGCTAGCGACGGACGAGTCGGCCATATACGCCGGGTTCTGTCACCGACGGCCCTTGCGGCCCGTCGGGAGACGGCCATCCATCTAGGGCTGTCGTTGCCGGCAGCCTCGTGCGGTCTACCCGCGGACTCGGGCGGGCAGCCCTCGAACGTCCGCGCAGGGCCGTCAGCCGACGGCCCCTCTTGACCTTGCTCCGGGTGGGGTTTACCTAGCCCTCCGAGTCACCTCGGAGGCTGGTGGTCTCTTACACCACCGTTTCACCCTTACCGAGGACCAAGGTCCCCGGCGGTTTGCTTTCTGTGGCACTGTCCCGCGGGTCACCCCGGGTGGGCGTTACCCACCACCCTGCCCTGTGGAGCCCGGACGTTCCTCGGGGGGATGCGGTGCATCCCCACGCGGCCGTCCGGCCGGCTCGTCCGCCGTGCGGACCATGGTACCCGGCGGCCGGCTGAGCCTTGACCTTGCCGTAGCGGCAACGTTTCTACTGTCCCCATGAGGATCGGAGAGCTCGCGGCGCTGGCCGGCGTCACCACGCGGACCGTGCGGCACTACCACCACCTCGGGCTGCTCCCGGAGCCCGCGCGGCTGGCGAACGGGTACCGGCAGTACGGGCTGCGCGACGCGGTGACGCTGGCGCGGGTGCGGCGGCTGACCGAGCTGGGGCTCGGTCTGGGCGAGGTGCGCGATGTGCTCGCGGACGACGCGGGGCGGGAGCTGCGGGAGGTGCTGGCCGAGCTGGACGCGGATCTGGCGCGGCAGGAGGAGGAGATCCGGCTGCGGCGCGAGCGGCTGGGGGCGCTGTTGCGGCAGACGGAGGAGGACGGGCAGCCGACGGCCGACGGGCCGTACTCGGAGCAGCTGACGGAGCTGTTCGGCGAGATGCGGCGGGTCTCGGCCACGCTGCCCGGCCCGGAGCCCGCGATGGCCGCGAAGGAGCGGGAGATGCTGGAGATGCTGGAGCTGGCCGCGGGCTCCGAGAACGGCGAGCGGATGGTGTCCCTGCTCAGGGAGGCCGTCGCGCCGCCCGGGGCGATGGAGCGGATCTATGAGGTCTACGCCCTGCTGGACGAGCTGGCGGGGGCCGGTCCGGACGATCCGCGGGTGGCGGAGGCGGCCCGCGCGCTCGCCGCGTGCATCCCGGTGAAGATGCTGGGCGCGGTGCGGCTGGACCGGGACGGGCCGGCCGTGACGGGGTTCGCGGACTCGTATTTCGCGGATCTCGCGCCGGCGCAGGAGGCGGCCGTGCGCCAGGCGATCCGGTTGGTGATGGAGCCGGGCGAGGGAACGACGCAGGGAGGGGTGTGACGTGGGTGCGGGACGGGAGACGGGCAGAGGGCGGCGGCTGCTGGCGTACGAGGGGAGGTGGATGGCCAGTCTGGGGCTGTGGGTGACGCGGCGGCGGCACGGGGTCGGGCCGGGGCAGCGGCCGCTGGGGTACGCGCGGGCGCAGGCGCCGATGATGTACGGGTTCGCGTTCGTGTGCACGGTGGAGACGGTCGGCGTCGGGTTCCTGCTGGCGAAGATGCCGGTCGTGCACTGGATCATGCTGGTGCTCGACGTCTATACGGTGCTGATGGTGCTGGGTTTCCAGGCTGCCGCCGTGACCCGGCCGCATGTGCTGGGGCCGGAGGGGCTGCGGGTGCGCCAGGGTGCCGCGCTGGATGTGTGGATACCGCTGGAGCGGATCGCTTCCGTACGGTACGACCTGCGCTTTCCGAAGGCGGAGGCGGCCGGGCGGCAGGCCCTGGAGCGGGACGGGGTGCTGGAGATGGCGGTGGCGGCGCAGACCTGTGTCACCGTCGAGCTGACCGAGCCGGTCACGGCCGTGAAGCTGCTGGGGCAGCGGGTGACGGCCCGTACGGTGCGCTTCCACGCCGACGAGGGGCGGGCCGCGGTCGCCGCGATCAGGGAGGAACTGGCGGCGGGGAAGGAGACGGCGGCGGTCACGCCGGTGTGAAGCGGACGAGAACGTGACCAGAGCCCACATCACACCGGCGTGAAGCGGACAAGAACGAGACCGGAACCGCATCACGCCGGCGTGAAGCGGACAAGAACGTGACCAGAGCCCACATCACGCCGGCGTGAAGCGCACCGGAGCGTGCCCCGGGTCCGCTTCCGTGAGGCGGACGCGCAAGGGCTCGCCCAGCGGCAGTGCCGGGACCCGCTCGCCGCCGTCGATCCGGCCGATCACCGCCGGGTCGTACAGGTGCACCGTGCCCCGGTCCGGCCGTTCCTCCTGGACGTCGACCACGTACCCGTCGAAGATCTCGCCGAGCCGGTCCTGCATCAGGGCCGCCTCGACGAGGTCGACGCATTCCCGCTCGACCCGGCCGGCCCGGCGGCTGCCCTCCGCCATCTCGGCGGGCAGCGCGGGCAGTGCCGTACGGACCCAGTCCGGCGGCTCCTCGCCGGCCGAGGCGGCCAGGCACAGTTCCGCGCCGTAGCGGTCGGCCAGGCGCCGCAGCGGGGCGGTGACGTGGGCGTACGGGGCGGCGACGGCGGCGTGCCGGGCGTGTTCGGGGGCGGGCGGGTCGCCGTCGAAGACGGTGTAGCCGGCGCCGCGCAGCAGGGTCGTGCAGTCCTGGAGGAAGGCGGCGTGCGCGGCGCGGGTGGGGTCGAGGGTGCGGACGAGGGCGGCGTACGAGGTGTGGGCCGGCCAGTCGATGCCGAGGGCGCGGGCGGTACGGCGCAGCCGGGCGACCGCGCCGTCCGGGGCGGTGGGGAGGGTACGCAGGACGCCGGTGCCGGAGGCGAGCATCAGGTCGGCCGCGGCCATGCCGGTGAGCAGGGAGAGCTGCGCGTTCCAGCCGTCGGCGGGGCGGGGCGCGCGGTAGGCGAGGGCGTAGCCGTCGGGGCGCTCGATGATCTCCTGCTCGGGGACGTTGAGGGAGATGCCGCCGCGGGCCACCTCCAGGTCCTCGCGGAGGCGGCCGATCTCGCGCAGGAGGACCAGCGGCTCCTCGGCGGCGCCGGTGTCGATGGCGCGCTGTACGCCCTCGTAGTCCATCCTGACGCGCGAGCGGACGAGGGCGCGGCGTACGTCCGTCGAGCGCAGCGCGCCGTCCGCGTCGAGGTCGAGCCGCCACAGGACGGCCGGGCGGTCCTCGTCGGGGAGCAGGCTGGCGGCGCCCTCGCCGAGCACGGGCGGGTGCAGCGGGATGCGTTCGTCGGGGAAGTAGAGGGTCGTCACGCGGCGGTGCGCCTCGGCGTTCAGGGCGCCGCCGGGGGTGACGAAGGAGGCGACGTCGGCGATGGCGTAGTGGACGCGGTAGCCGCCGCCGGGGCGCCGGGCCAGGAACATGGCCTGGTCGAGGTCCATCGAGCCGGGCGGGTCGACGGTGAACATCGGCAGGCCGGTCGCGTCGGTGGCGGCGGTCTCGGCGGGCGGGTGCGGCCAGCGTGCGGCACTGTCCGCCTCGGCCTGCGCGGACAGCGGAAAGGTCTGCGGTATGTCCAGCCGCGCCCGCAGCTCGCGCAGCGCCGCGCGCAGCGGTGCCTCGGCTGCGGCGGTCACGCGGAGGTGGCGGCGGGGCATGTTTTGAGCGTAGGGGGCGCGCGGGGCGCCCGCCCCTCGATGGGGTGCCCGCCCCGCTCCTGGCCCGACCGTAAAGTGGCACAGCCATTGCACAGGAGGTTAAGGAGAAGCGCGTGCTCGTGTTGTTGCCGCCGTCCGAGGGGAAGGCCGCGTCCGGGGGCGGGAAGCCGTTGGACATGGGGGCGCTGTCCCTGGCCGGGCTGAATCCGGCCCGGGAGGCGGTGCTGGACGAGCTGGTCGGGCTGTGTGCGGCGGATGAGGCGAAGGCACAGGAGGTCCTGGGGCTGAGCGACGGGCTCCGGGGCGAGATCGCGAAGAACGCGGGGCTGCGCGAGGCCGGGACGCGGCCGGCCGGGGAGATCTACACAGGCGTGCTGTACGACGCGCTGGGCCTGGCCACGCTGGACGCGAAGGCGCGGCGGGCGGCCGAGGCGTCGCTGCTGGTGTTCTCGGGGCTGTGGGGCGCGGTGCGGATCGGCGACCGCATCCCGTCGTACCGCTGCTCGATGGGCGTGAAGCTGCCGGGGCTGGGCGCCCTGGGCGCGTACTGGCGGACGCCGATGGCCGAGGTGCTGCCGCAGGCGGCGGGGGACGGTCTGGTGCTGGATCTGCGGTCGGCGGCGTACGCGACGGCGTGGAAGCCGAAGGGCGAGGTCGCGGGCCGTACGGCGACGGTGCGGGTGCTCCAGTCGAAGATCGTCGGCGGGGTGGAGAAGCGGTCGGTGGTCAGCCACTTCAACAAGGCGACGAAGGGGCGCATGGTGCGGGACCTGCTGACGGCGGGGCGCGCGCCGGAGGGCCCCGCGGAGCTGGTGGAGGCGCTGGGCGATCTCGGGTACGTGGTGGAGGCCGAGGCGCCGGCCAAGGCGGGCAAGGCGTGGGCGGTCGATGTGGTGGTGACGGAGCTGTAAGCCCGCTGACGGAGCGGCGTTGCAGCATCCGCAACGATCGTTGCGGATGCTGGCAGCCCGCAGCACTATAGGCGGCGTGACTACCGCTGCCGCCTCCTCCCCCGCCACCCCGCCCTCCGTACTGGGGCTCGCCCCCGTGATCCCCGTCGTGGTCCTCGACGACGCGGCCGACGCCGTGCCGCTCGCCCGCGCGCTCGTGGCGGGCGGGCTCCCGGCCATCGAGGTGACGCTGCGTACGGCCGCCGCCCCGGAAGCGATACGGGCGATCGCCGACGCGGTCCCGGAGGCGGTCGTCGGCGCGGGCACGGTGCTCACCCCCGAGCACGTGGACACCGCGGTCGCGGCGGGTGCCCGCTTCCTGGTCAGCCCGGGATGGACGCCGCGGCTGCTGGCCGCGATGCGCGGCTCGGGCCTGCCGTTCCTGCCGGGCGTCTCGACGGCGTCGGAGGTGGTGACGCTGCTGGACGAGGGCGTCACCGAGATGAAGTTCTTCCCGGCACAGGCGGCGGGCGGCACCGCGTACCTGAAGTCGCTCGCCTCGCCGCTCCCCCGGGCCCGCTTCTGCCCCACCGGCGGCATCGGCCCGTCCTCGGCTCCCGCCTACCTGGCGCTGCCGAACGTGGACTGTGTCGGCGGTACGTGGATGCTGCCGGCGGACGCGCTGCGCGCGAAGGACTGGGGCCGGGTGGAACGGCTGGCGCGCGAGGCCGCGTCGCCGGCCTGAGCCGACGACGCGGCCGGGTGCCCCTGTGCGGACGGGCGTTACGGCGTGACGATCGCGAACATCGGGTCCGGCACCGTCAGATACCCGAACACCGTGTCCGCCGCCGTCTGATCGTCGACGCGGATGGTGCCCGCCTTGACCGCCGCGTCGAAGTTCCGCTGGAACAGCGGCCCTTCGAGGATCAGCGAGTCGAACGTCTCCCTGGTGAGGGCGATGCCGGCCTGCGGCTTGCCCGCGTACAGGTCCGTGCCCGCCACGTACACCAGGACGCCGTTGCGCAGTGTCGTGGTGCACTCCTGCCGCGTGTCGGTGAAGTTCCAGTGGAGCACGATCGCGGCGCGCTGTTCCTGTGCCGCCTTCGGGCCGTCCACGCTGCGCGCCATCGCCGCGAAGACCTGCTCCAGGGTCATGCTGTGGACCAGGTCGGGCGCGCCCTTGCCGGTCGGCCGCTGCGGGCCGCCGCGCAGTTCCTCGGCGCCGGTCAGGTAGAAGTTGCGCCACGGCCCGTTCTCGGCGCCGTAGCCGAGCTGCGCGAAAGCCTTGATCTGGAGGGCCTTGGCGTCCTGCACCGCCTTCTCGGAGACGGTGGCGGGGTCGGCGAAGATGACGTGGTTGAGCAGTTCCACGACCCAGCGGTACGCCGCCGGGTCGCCTTCGCGCCCGTCATACGCCTCCTGCGCCTTCTGCACGACGGCCTCGGCGCCGCCCATCGCCGCCACGTAGCGGGTGCCAGCCTCGGTCGGCGGCAAATTCCACAGATGGGCCGGGTTTCCGTCGAACCAGCCCATGTAACGTTGGTAGACCGCCTTGAAGTTGTGGCTGAGGGAGCCGTAGTACCCCTGGTTGTACCAGTGGTCGGCGAGCCCGGCCGGCAGGTGCTGGAGTTCCTCGGCGATCTCGATTCCGGTGTATCCGCGGTTGATGAGCCGCAGCGTCTGGTCGTTCAGGTACGCGTACATGTCCCGCTGATTGCTCAGGAATTCGATGATGCTTTCCTTGCCCCAGCGCGGCCAGTGGTGCGAGGCGAATTCCACTTCGGTGTGCTCGCCGAAGGTCTGGATCGCGTCGGTGAGGTATTTCGACCAGGCGTGCGCGTCCCGCACCTGGGCGCCGCGCAGGCTGAGGATGTTGTGCAGGTTGTGGGTGGCGTTCTCCGCCATGCACAGGGTGAGGAGTTCGGGGAGATAGATGTTCATCTCCGCGGGTGCCTCGGTGCCGGGCGTCAGCTGGAAGACCAGCCGTACGCCGTCGATGACGCGGCGGTGCAGCCCTTGCCGCCACGGGATGACGTCGGCGGGCGACCAGTCGTCGGCGGTGACCGCCTCGGCGCTGCCGATGTAGTCGGTCGGCGGCAGCAGGGTGACCTCGCCGGTGGAGACGGTCAGGCCGAGGCCCGAGCCGACCTGCGCGTACGGGCTCTTGTCCAGCTCCGCCGCGTACATGTACTCGGCGCGGCGCTGCATCGCCGGGCCCGCGTAGACGTTCTCGCTGACGGCGTGCTCCAGGAACCCGTCGGGCGCGATGACCGTGAGGTCGGCCGGGATCTCGTCGTTGTGCTCGGCGAACAGGCCGCGGGCGCCGCCGAAGTGGTCGACGTGGCTGTGGGTGTAGATCAGCGCGCGGACCGGGTTCCGGTTCCCGGTGGTGTCGCGGTACAGCTTCAGGGCGGCCTGCGCGGTCTCGTAGCAGGCCAGCGGGTCGATGACGATGATCCCGCGGTCCCCCTCGATGATCGTCATGTTGGACAGGTCGTAGCCGCGCACCTGGTAGACGGCCCCGCGCGTGCCGGAGGTGACCTGGAACAGCCCGGCCATCGCGGTGAGCCTCCCCTGGCGCCACAGGCTCGGGTTGACGGTCGGCGGCGCCTGCTCGTCGCCGTCGGTGAGGAAGTCGTACGCGGTGAAGCTCCACACCACCTTGCCGCTGTCGGTCCGGGAGTAGATCGCCGGTACGTCCGGCTGTGCCAGCAGCCCCCGCTGCGCGTCCTCGAAGTCCTGCGAGCCGCCTTCCCGGAGCCGCTCGGCGGCCTTCCGGTTGGCTTCCGCGACGGACGCGGATATCTCGACGGGCCCGGTGTACTCGCTCGGCATTCCAACCTCCGTAAGGGCATGCGGAATTCACGCATACGGCGAGGGAAGGGCGCTGGCCGCGCCCTGTGCCAGCGACGCTAGGAAAGCGGGCAGCGCGCTACAAGGAACCAATCAAGCCAGTGGCACGAACCGGCCCGGGCCCGGTGAAAAGCGCAGGGTTCACGCCAGTCGAAGGTGGGCCGGAAAAGGGTCGGCAAGTGACGGGAAACGGCCCGCACGGACGCGGAAAAGGCCCGCGCGGTGACGCGCGGACCTTTCCCGTGGCGTGAAACCCGGGCTGGTGGCGGGAAATCCCGCCCGCCGCCTCGTGACTTTGCCGCAGCTCAGCGCAAATGCGCCGTCTCGTTCACCAGCCGCACCGAGGCGTTCCCGTCGCCGTAGTACGCGACCGCCGACAGCGACGCCGCCGACAGCTCCATCCGGAACAGCGACTCCGGCGGTGCGCCGAGGGCGAGCCGCACCAGCGTCTTGACCGGGGTGACGTGGGTGACCAGCAGCACCGTGCGGCCCGCATACCGGGCCAGCAGCTTGTCGCGGCAGACGGCGACGCGGCGGGCGACCGCGGCGAAGGACTCGCCGCCGGTGGGCGCCGCCTTGGCGGAGCCGAGCCAGGCGGCCAGGTCCTGCGGATGGCGCTCCTGCACCTCGGCGAAGGTCAGGCCCTCCCAGGCGCCGAAGTCGGTCTCGCGCAGGCCCTCGTCGACGCGTACGTCCAGGCCGAGGCGGGCCGCGACGGTCTCGGCCGTCTGCCGGCAGCGCTTGAGGGGCGAGCTGACGACGGCCTGGACCGTGCCGCGCGCGGCGAGCGCGGCGGCGACCGCTTCGGCCTGGCGGTGTCCGGCCGGGGACAGCTCCGGGTCGGAGCCGCCGCTGCCGGAGAACCGCTTCTGCGGGGTGAGGGCCGTCTCGCCGTGCCGCAGGAGGACGAGCGTGGTGGGCGTGCCGAGGTCGGCGGACGCCCAGCCCACCGGGGGTGCCTTCGGCTCGGCGGCTTCCGCGGCCTCCGCGGCGGCGTCGGCCGCCCGAGCCGCGGCGCTGCGCGCCGCACCGCCCGCGTCCAGTTCGGCCCGCGAGTCGCGCGGCTCCCACTGCCGCCCCGCCTTGCCCGCGTCCATCGCCTCGTTGGCGAGCAGGTCGGCGTGCTTGTTCTGCTCGCGCGGAATCCACTCGTACGTGACCCGGCCGGGCGGGAAGACGGTCCGCGCCTCGGCCGCCAGCGGCCGCATGTCCGGGTGCTTGATCTTCCAGCGGCCCGACATCTGCTCGACGACGAGCTTGGAGTCCATCCGCACCCGCACCTCGGCGTCCGGGTCCAGCGCGTGCGCGGCGCGCAGCCCGGCCAGCAGGCCGCGGTACTCGGCGACGTTGTTGGTGGCGGTGCCGATGTACTCGGCGGCCTCGGCGAGCGGCTGCCCGGACTCCGGGTCGATGACGACCGCGCCGTAGCCCGCGGGCCCCGGGTTGCCCCGGGACCCGCCGTCGGCCTCGACGATGAGCGTACGGGCCACGGCCTACAGGCCCGAGTCGGGCGTGCGCACCAGGATGCGGCTGCAGTTCTCGCAGCGCACGACCTTGTCGGCGGGCGCGGTGCGCACGTCGTTCAGCTCGGTGATGTCCAGCTCCAGGCGGCAGCCCTCGCAGCGGCGCTGGTAGAGGCGGGCGGCGCCGAGGCCGCCGTGCTTCTCGCGCAGCTTGTCGTAGAGGGCCAGCAGGTCGGCCGGGATGTCGGCGACGGTCAGCTCGCGCTCCTTGCGGACCGTCTCGGCCTCGGCGTCGATCTCGGCCCACACGGCGTCCCGGCGGGCGGTCGCGTCGTTGGCCTTGGCCTGCACGGACTCCACGCGCTCGGTCAGCTCGGCGACCCGCTCCTGGGCGGACTCGCGGCGCTCCATGACCTCCAGGACGACGTCCTCCAGGTCGGCCTGGCGCTTGGCGAGGGAGGCGATCTCCTTCTGGAGGTTCTCCAGGTCCTTGGGCGAGGTGATGGCACCGGAGTCCAGGCGCTGCTGGTCGCGGGCGGCGCGCTGGCGCACCTGGTCCACGTCCTGCTCCGCCTTGGTCTGCTCGCGGGTGGTGTCGCTCTCCTCGGTCTGCGCGGCGACCAGCAGGTCGCGCTGCTGGGTGAGGTCGCCCTCCAGGGTCTGGATCTCGGCCAGCTCGGGGAGGTTGTTGCGCTTGTGCGCGAGCTGGCTGAGCCTCACGTCCAGGGCCTGGACGTCGAGGAGGCGGATCTGGTCGGCGGGCGCGGCGTTCAGCGGGGGGCTCCTGTGGTTGTGGTCGGGGTCGTGCGGGCGTCGGACGCCGCGTGGGCGGTCCAGGGGTCGGTGACCGTGCGCGAGACATGGGTGCGCAGGTTCCAGCCGTGCCGGTCGGAAATCTCGTCGAGCTGGGCCGCCGCCTGCTCGCACCAGGGCCACTCGGTGGCCCAGTGGGCGGCGTCCAGCAGCGCCAGCGGGCTCTTCTGGGTCGCCTCGGAGGCGGGGTGGTGGCGCAGGTCGGCGGTGAGGAACGCGTCCACGCCCGCCGCCCGTACGTCGTCGAAGAGGCTGTCGCCGGAGCCGCCGGAGACGGCGACCGTGCGGATCATGCGGTCCGGGTCGCCGGCGATCCGTACGCCCTGCGCGGTCGCGGGGAGCCGGGCGGCGGCGTACGGGCCGAACTCGGCCAGCGTCATCGGGTGCGGCAGTTCGCAGATCCGGCCCAGGCCGCGGCTGCCGTGGGCGTCGGTGGCATCCGGCACCAGGGGACGCAGGACGCGCAGGTCGAGCGCGCCCGCGAGGGCGTCGGAGACACCGGGATCGGCGGTGTCGGCGTTGGTGTGCGCGACGTGCAGCGCGATGTCGTTCTTGATCAGGGTGTGCACGACGCGGCCCTTGAAGGTGCCGGCCGCGACCGTGGTCGTACCGCGCAGGTAGAGCGGGTGGTGCGTGACGAGCAGGTCGGCGCCGATCCTGACCGCCTCGTCGGCGATCTCCTGCACGGGATCGACGGCGAACAGGACCCGGCGCACCCCGGCGTCCGGGTCACCGCAGACCGTGCCGACGGCGTCCCACGATGCGGCCCGCTCGGGGGGCCAGAGGGCGTCGAGCGCGGCGAGGACTTCAGACAGTACGGGCACGGGGGAAGGTTACCTCCCAGCCGTGCCCCCGTGCCGGGCCGCTCGGTGGCCGCGGCCGCGGCGGGCGGCCGCCGGGCGGCCCGGCCGCGGGACCGGCTCCGCTCCGGCCCTCATCCGCCCCCTCCGTTGCCCGAAGCACATCCTCCGCCGCCACATCAAGGCGAACCGGACATCCGCCACACTTTTGCGTGAACTGCCGCAACCTTCGCCGATCGTTTGGGCGTGCGAAAACTACCTTCGGGCGCACTGACAGGAGGTGAGCACTCGATGACGGCTTGTGTCACCGAGGACGCCGCGAAGCCGGACGCCCGGCCGCACCCCGCGGCGCTGACCATCGCCGCCGACGGCTCGTACGCCGCCCGGCTGGCCTGGCACGAGAGCACCGGCAAGTGGTTCCCCGAGCGCTGGACGCTGGCGGGCCCGGAGCCGTACGCGGTCCCGCTGCCCGGCCGCCGGCCCGAGGAGGCGGACACCCGGCTGCTGCCCCTGGCGGACGGCCGGGTGCTGATCCGGCGCCGGGCCGCCGACCGCCACGCGCTCGGTCTGCTGTACCCGACAGGCCCCGGCACCGGCGAGCTTCCGCTCGGCACCGTCGAGGCCGCGGAGCTGGCCCTGCTGCCCGCCGCGCCCTGCGGCAGCCGTGCCTACGCCCTCGCGCCCGGCGAGCGGTCCACGGTGCTGTGGCTGGTGCACGACGGCCGCCACTCCCCCGTTCCCGGCCAGGCGCGCACCGTCCCCGCCTGCGTCGCCGAGGTCGAGGGCCACTGCACGGGCGGCGTCTGGCTGGACCGTACGGGACGGCTGCTGGCGCTGGACCAGGAGCTGGACGGCCGCACCAAGACGGTGGTGGTCGACCTGGAGCGCGGCGGCGAGGTGAGCCCGCTGCTCCAGATCACCGAGGAGAGCAACGACCGGCTGCTGCTGGCCGATCCGGACAGCGGCCTGCTGGTGCTGCGGTCGGACGCGGCGGGGCACGACCGGCTGGGCTGGGGCGTGCTCGGCAGCGCGCTGCCGGTGCGCTTCTCGGAGTGCCTGCGGCTGCCGGACGCCGCGCTCCAGCCGTTCGCCGTACAGCCGGGGCAGGCGCTCGCACCGGAGAACAGCGCGGTGGCGTTCCGGATCGACGCCGTGACCGGCACGTGGCTGGGCGTGTGGCGGCCCGCGGAGCGGCGGCTGCGGCAGTTGCCGGCCCCGCGCGGCTGGCTGGCCGGGACGGGGCTGTGGACGCCCGACGGCGAGCTGCGGTTGCCGTGCGTGACACCGTCCGTACCGTGCGGGCTGGCCCGGCTGCCGGCCTCCGCGACGGGGGCGCGCCCCCAGGCGGAGCCGCCCGGCGGCCCGCCCGCCGAGGCCCGTACCGGCGCGGGCGCGCCTGCCCCCGCCGGAGACCTCGTGCCCGCCGGCATCCCGGACAGGCGCCCCGCACGATGGGTACGGGTGCCCTCAACTCCCCTGCCGGCGGCGGCGCATACGCAACCGCCGCCGCCTCCGTCCGCCGTCGCCTCCACAGCATCCGCACAAGCGGAATCCGTGACCCGGGAACCGTACGGCGTGCTCGCGCATCCCTCTCCGTACAGGCCGGTGCCGTTGCAGCAGGCACCACTGCAACAGGCCCGGCCGACGGCCCGGGAGGCCCGGTAGAGCAAGATCTTTCGCTTCGTTAGTATCAGCGGTCGACCGGCCACCGACGGCCTGCCGCGGCGCATCCCAGCCGCCGCGGAACGGGCCCCGCCGCGTACAGCCGCAAGCGATCCGACGGAGTGACTCCCCACATGTCCGAAGCCCGAACCGACACGACCCAGGCGCGCCCGCAGGACGCCGACCGGGCCGCCACGGCGGCAGGCTCCGGCAAGCACCGTGGCCCGGCCGCCTCGGAGGACGCCGACGCGTCGCCGAACGGCCGGCACCGGCGGACCAAGGAGCCGCAGGACGCCTGAGAGAAACGGTAATTCTCGGTGGCGTCCGGGCCGTTCCCGTTGGCAGGCTCTTGCCATGGACTCCCGGCTCCCCCAGGACCCGCGCCACGCGTGGCTCGGCACCCCGATCGACGCCCGCCCGCTGTTCGCCCCCGAACACGCCGCGCTGATGGCCACGGTGCGCGGGCTGGCGCCCGCCGACTGGGGCAGGGAAGCGGTGCCGGGCTGGACCGTCCGTGATCTCGTCGCCCACCTCCTGGGCGACTTCTACGGGCGCCTCTCGCGCGACCGCGACGGCCACCGGGACGGCCCCGCCTTCGCGCCGGGCGAGACGCTGGAGGCGTTCATCCACCGCATCAACCAGGAGTGGGTGGACGCCTTCTCCCGGGTGAGCCCGGCCGCGCTCACCGACACCCTCGGCCTGGTGGGCGGGCAGGTGGCCCGGTTCTTCGAAGGCGCCGATCCGCACGCGCCGTCGCTGGGTGTGTCGTGGGCCGGTGCCGACCCGGCACCGATGTGGCTGGACAGCGCCCGCGACCTGACCGAGTTCTGGACGCACCGCCAGCAGATCCGGCACGCGGCCGGGCAGGGCACCGACCCCGATGCGCGGCTCTTGTCCGTGGTGCTGGACACGTTCCTGCGGGCGCTGCCCCACACCCTGCGCGAGGTCGCCGCACCGGCCGGTACGCAGATCCAGGTACGGATCGACGGCCCGGCCGGTGGCACCTGGACCGCGACGGCCACCGGGGCCCGCTGGTCGCTGGCCGAACCGGCCGGCGTACGTTCCGCCGCACGTCCCGACGCGCTGGTACGCCTGGACGCGGAAACCGCCTGGCGCCTGTGCACCCGCGGCATCCAGCCGGACACCGCCCTGGCCCGTGCCCGTATTGAAGGCCGCCGCGACCTGGCGGAAGCCGCCTGCCGGATCGTGTCGATCATCCACTGACCGGCTCGGCGCCTCAGCGCCTCTTCAGGCCCAGCACCTCCGCCGCCGCGAACGTCTCGTTCGGCGGGCGTTCCTCGTAGTACGGCGTCAGCAGGCCGTCCAGTTCGGCGTACGTGAACGCGTCCTTCGCCGTGTCGAACTGGGCCGCCACCCTGGGCCGTTCGACCACCGCGACCATGCCACCGTGCACCACGAGCAGTTGCCCGTTGAGCCGCGCGGCGGCGGGCGAGGCCAGGTAGCCGACCAGCGGCGCGACATGCTCGGGCGCCAGCGGGTCGAGGGCCCCGTCCGCCGGGACCTGGAACCCGGCGAACACGTCCTCGGTCATCCGGGTGCGGGCCCGGGGGCAGATGGCGTTGACGGTGACGCCGTACTTGGCCAGCGCGAGGGCCGAGGACGTGGTGAGGCCGACGATGCCGCCCTTGGCCGCCGCGTAGTTGGGCTGGCCCGCCGAGCCCGCGAGGAACGCCTCGGAGGAGGTGTTGACGATCCGCCCGTACACGGCGGCACCGGCGGCCTTGGAGCGCTCGCGCCAGTGGGCGGCGGCGAAGCGGGTGGTGTTGAAGTGCCCCTTCAGGTGCACGCGGATCACCGAGTCCCACTCGTCCTCGGTCATGGAGAAGACCATCCGGTCGCGCAGGATGCCCGCGTTGTTCACCAGGATGTCCAGCTTCCCCCAGCGTGTGACGGCCTGTTGGACCAGGTCGCGGGCCGTCTCGTGGTCGGCGACATCGCCGACGTGCGCGACGGCCTCGCCGCCCGCGGCGCGGATCTCCTCGGCGGCCTCCTCGGCCGGGGCCGCCGATGCCGCGCCGGAGCCGTCCCGGCCGGGCTGCCCGTAGTCGTTGACGACGACGGCCGCGCCGAGCCGTGCGAGTTCCCGCGCCTCCGCCCGGCCCAGGCCGCGGGCGGCGCCGGTGACGATCGCGGTCAGTCCGTCGAGCGGCCGTTCGGTGGGAGCGCTCACGTTGTCGGCTTCCTCTCGTTCGTCGGGGCGTCGCGCCCGCGCCGGCGCGGATCACATCTCGCGATCACATCTCGATGCACGTACGGAGCGCCACGCCGGTCCGCATCTGCTCCAGCGCCTCGTTGATCTCGGTGAGCCGCACCCGGTGGGTGATCAGCCCCGCCAGGTCGATCCGGCCGGCCCGCCACAGGGAGATGGCCCGCTCGTACGAGCGCAGCACGTCCCCGCCCCCGTACAGCGACGGCAGGATGCGCTTCTCGTCGAAGAACAGCTCGAACATGTTGACCTGGAAGTGGTCGTCCATCGCGCCCGCGCCGACCACGCAGAGCGTGCCGCCGCGCCGCGTCGCCTCGTAGGCGGTCCGCGCCGTGGCGGACTTGCCGACCACCTCGAAGACGTAGTCGAAGCCCTCACCTGCGGTCACCCGCTGTTTGGCGTCGGCCAGCTCCTCCGGGGCGACCGCTTCGGTGGCGCCGAATCGCAGCGCCGCCTCGCGGCGCGCGGCCACCGGGTCCACCGCGACGATCTGCGCGGCCCCGCAGACCCGCGCGCCCTGGACGGCCGAGATCCCCACGCCGCCGCAGCCGATCACCGCGACGGACGCCCCGGGCTCGACCCGCGCGGTGTTCATGGCGGCGCCCAGCCCCGTCGTCACCCCGCACCCGATCAGCGCCGCGATCTCGTACGGCACATCGTCCGGGATCGGTACGGCGCAGTTGGCCGCGACCACCACTTCCTCGGCGAAAGTGCCGGTGCCCGCGAAGCCGAAGACGTCGGACGGGTCGGCGCCGGGGCGGCGGAAGTTGGGGGTGCCGGCGTTCATGAACCCGGCCAGGCACAGCTGGGTCTGGCCGCGCTTGCAGGAGGGACACGTACCGCAGGCGGGCAGCCAGCACATCAGCACCCGGTCGCCGGCCGCGAGCCCCTGGACGCCCTCGCCCACCTCCGTGATCTCGCCCGCGCCCTCGTGCCCGGGGACGAACGGCGCGGGCTGCGGCAGCACCCCGCTCATCGCGGACAGGTCCGAGTGGCACAGCCCGGCCGCCCGGATGCGGATGCGCACCTTGCCCGGCCCGAACCCCACCGCCTCGACGCCGTCGAGGACTTCCAGCTTCTCCTGCCCTGTCTGGTGCTGAATCGCTGCGCGCATGGTGCGCTCCCTTCGCGGGGCGGCGGGGTCGGATGATCAGCTGCCGGGCCGGCCCGGCCCGGGAATGTCCTTACACGCCCGACGGGCTGATGGTGACGGCGGTGTCCACCAGGACCGGCGCGTCGTCCCGGTCGGCCGCCGTGACCGACACCAGGACCCGTCCGGGCTCCTGCCACATGCGTACGCGCAGCGTCTCGCCGGGGAAGACCACCCCCGCGAACCGGGTCGCGTACGCGGCGACGCGCGCCACGTCGCCGTCCAGCACCTCGTCCACCACCGCCTTCAGCGTGATGCCATACGTGCAGAGCCCGTGCAGGATCGGCCGGTCGAAGCCGGCGAGCTTGGCGAAGTCGGGGTCGGCGTGCAGCGGGTTCCAGTCGCCGGACAGGCGGTAGAGCAGCGCCTGGTCCTCCCGTACGTGCCGCTCGACGGTACGGTCCGGCGCGCGCTCGGGCAGCGTCGGCCGGCTGGACGGCCCCCGCTCCCCGCCGAACCCGCCCTCCCCCTTGACGAAGATCTGCGTGTCGCACGTCCAGAGCGGCCCGTCGTCGTCGGCCGTCTCGGTACGCAGCACGATGACCGCGGCCTTCCCCTTGTCGTACACGGCCGGGACGGTGGATGTCTGGACGGCCCGCCCCCGTACGGGAATGGGCCGGTGCAGCGTCA
Organism: Streptomyces sp. NRRL F-5755; assembly: GCF_001279365.1. Lineage (NCBI taxonomy): Bacteria > Bacillati > Actinomycetota > Actinomycetes > Kitasatosporales > Streptomycetaceae > Streptomyces > Streptomyces sp. NRRL F-5755. The sequence goes on from NZ_LGCW01000284.1 coordinate 22,033, forward strand.
CGGTCTGGCCGCCGTGCAGGACGGCGGCCAGGTCCACGTCGATACCCGGCGCGCCGAGGCCGCCCGCCAGCGCCATGCCGCCGCCCGCCACCGTCGCGAAGCTGGGCAGTACGTGCAGCTTGCTCTCCAGGGTGTAGCGCAGCTCGCCGGGGTCGGTGGCGGGCACGCCGGCGCCGATGCCGAGGTGGTAGAGCAGGACGTCCTTGGGTTCCCAGGCGAGGTCGGTGGTCCGCGGCTCGGCGGAGGTGGCCTGGGCGGCGTCGATGGGCATGGGGCTGCTGCTCCTTCACCACGGTGTGAAGACCCCGACGCGGCCGTCCGCACCGTCGGCCGTGCCGGGGTCGCCTGCGGTCGGCGGTCCGGGGTCCGGTGCGGCCATGGCCGGCGACCGTACCCGGGCGTCCCGTTCTAGAACGCGTTCTATCCGACGGCTTCCATGTATAGCCGATCCGGCAGGAGCCGGGAACCCCTGACGCCCCGTCAGATGACCGCGCCGTTCCGACCCGCCCGCGTCCATGACATTTGTCCCCGTCGGCCGCGTACATTCACCACTGCCGGGCCGGCGGCAGCCTCGGTAGCGTCGGGAACAGAGCGCGGCGGAGTGCGGCGGAGCACGGAAAGCGGCGCGGAACAGGGAAGAGGCAGTACGGAACGTGCGCAGGAACCGGCAGACCGAGAAGAACGGGAGCGACGAGCTGGACGGCGGGTGGGGCGACGGACGGGACGACGGATGCGGCGGTCCCGGCCGGCTCGGCACCCGTATGCGTGCCCGTATGCGCACCCACAGCCGTGCCCGCAAGCCGACCGCCCCGGGCTGGTCCGGCCTGCTCGACCCGGGCGAGGCCGCGGTGTCCACGGGCCGTCGCGGCCGTGGGTCCTCCCGCTACGTCAAGGGCACGGGTCCCCGCCCCCAGACCTTCCTGCCGTGGCTGCTGATGGGCGTCGGTGCCCTGTCCAACATCGTCAGCGGCAAGGACCAGAACACCTGGCTGGCCGGTCTCGGCCTGCTCGCCTTCAACTCGATCTACATCTTCGTCGTCTTCTCGGCCTTCAACCCGCGCTACCGCGACTCCCGGGTCCCGCTGTACGGCTTCGCCGCCCTGACCGCGGTCACCTACGCGATCGTGCTCTCCTTCGGCCACATCTGGCTGTTGTTCTTCCCGCTCCTCTCGCTGGCCTCCGGCGCGGTCCGGGCCCTGCGCGGCAAACCGCACTTCGCCGTGCTGGTCGTCCTCAGCGGCTCGGCGGGCACCATCTCGGGCTGGCGCTTCGGCGACCACTGGATGTCCGCCGCCATCGGTTACGGCACGTTCTTCTCCGGCATGATCGCCGCGACCGTCCTCCACCTCTTCGACACCATCAAGCAGCTCGACGCCACCCGCCAGGAACTGGCCCGCACCGCGGTGGAGAAGGAGCGCCTGCGCTTCTCCCGCGATCTGCACGACCTGCTCGGCCACACCCTCTCGGTGATCGTCGTCAAGGCGGAGGCGGTACGGCGGCTGGCGCCGCGCGACGTGGACGCGGCGCTGGGCCAGGCCGCCGACATCGAGGCGGTGGGCCGCCAGGCGCTGACCGAGATCCGCGAGGCGGTGACCGGCTACCGCGAGGGCGGTCTCGGTACGGAACTGGACCGCGCCCGCTCCGCCCTCCAGGCCGCCGGCATCGAACCCGTCGTCCGCGAGTCCGGCCCGCCGCTGCCCCCGCAGGCGAGCGCACTGCTCGGCTGGGTGGTGCGCGAGGGCGTCACCAACGCCGTGCGCCACAGCGGCGCCACGCACTGCGAGATCGAGGTCCGTACCGACGCGTCCGCCGGGCGCGCCCGCCTGACGATCACCGACGACGGCCGCGGCCCCGCCGCGCCGTCCGCGACGCCCGCCACCTCCGGAGGCACCGGCCTCAAGGGCCTGACGGAACGCCTCGCGGCGGCCGGGGGCACGCTGGACTCCGGGCCGGACGGGCGGCGGGGGTTCCGGCTGGTGGTGGAGCTGCCGGTGGACAGTGAGGAGGTGGCGGGGGAAGAGGTGTCAGCGCGTCAGTGATCACGGTTGGCGTCAGCTGCTCGCCGTGGGCCAGGATGATCGTGTGAACGATGACACCCCGCAGCCCACTGCGCACCCCGCTCTACAGCCCGTCCGGGGCGCGGCCAGTACCGCGATCACCGGCTTGGTCCTCGTCGGCGCCGCCTGGGTGGCCCGGGCCGTGTGGCAGGTCCGGCTCGCCACGACGGGGCAGCCCTCCTCCGGGCCCCCGGACCAGGGCAACGGCCAACACCGCCCGCTGACCGGGCTGGAGGACGCGTACCACATCGTCACCACGCTGGGGGACGTGGCCACGCTGCTGTGCGCGATCGCCTTCCTGGCGTGGCTGCTGCGCGTACGGGACAACGCGCGCGTCCTGTCGGGACAGCCGCCGCGCTACTCCGGGCCGTGGGTCTACCTGGGCTGGATCGTGCCCGTCATGAACCTGTGGGTGCCGCGCGGAATCGTCGCGGACGTCCATCAGCAGAGCGCCCCCGGAGAGCGGCTGCCACGCGCCGTGAACTGGTGGTGGGGGCTGTGGCTGGCCGGAATGCTGAGCGGGCTGGGGCTGATGTACACCAACTCCACGACGGACGACGTCATCGCGCGCGCCTACACGGACGTACGGCTCCTGCTGGTTGCCGATGCGGCGGTCGTGGGCGCGGCCGTGACCGGTGTCCTGGTCGTACGTGCCCTGACCGCGGTGCAGGAGCGGCCGCGCCCGTGTTAGCCGGGTGTTAGTGGAGCGCCAGCACCGCGATAGCGGCCCCGGACAGGATCGGTGACGTACCGAGGAGAGAACGCCACCGACCACCCCTGGGGGACCCGGAATGAGCTCCAGCACCACCGCCCGCACCGCCCGCCGCCGCACCCTGCGCGTCGCCGCCGCGGCCCTGATCGCCACCGCCGGCCTGACCCTGACCGCCTGCTCCGGCTCGGACTCCACCGGTACCAAGGCCGCCGCCACGAGCCACGCCGCCACGAGCCACACGACTACGGACATGGGCATGGCCGCCGCCGAGTCCAAGGCGGGCGTCACGGCCAAGGGTTCTTCCCCGGCCCGCACCCAGCCCCTGCCGGACGGCAGCAAGGCCCGGATCACCAAGCTCGGCGAGCAGCATTACCGCGTCAAGATCATCAACCGCGGCGCGGTCCTGGCCACGCTGGAGGCCAACGGCAAGGACACCGGCCTCGACGCCAACGGCATGTACGTCGTGCTCACGCTCGACGGCCAGGTCCACGCCTGGATGGGCGGCGAACACCAGGGCCCGGGCACCTTCAAACTCGCGGGCGGCTGGACGGCCAAGGTCACCAAGGCCGGCGAACTCCACTACCGCGCGCAGATCATCGGCCCCGACGGCGTGGTCGGCACGCTGGACGCGAACCAGCACGACACCGGCGGCGTCGCCAACGGCGTGTACATCGTGCTCAGCGCCGGTGGGGTGATCAGCTCCCACCTCTGAGCGCTAGACCTTGAGGAGCGGCCGGGCCCGCTCGTACAGCGCGCGGGCGGCGGCGTTCTTCCGGTACGGACGGATGAACGCGGCCATGCGCCGCATGCGGTCGTCGGCTCGGCCGGATTTGACCGAGGGGTAGTCGTCCAGGGCCAGGTTCCAGGTGTGGCAGGCGGCTTCCAGGTGGCCCAGCTCCAATTGCCGTTCGGCGAGCAGGCCGCGATAGTGCACACGGTCGCGCTGGTACACGCTTTGGCGTACCCGGTCCGCCTCCTCCATCGCCCGGAGGGCCCTGGCCTTGTCACCGAATTCGTAGCGCACCTGACTGGTGTGGTAGCAGAGCGCGGTGGCACTGTACGAGCCCCACATCTGCACCTGCGTCTCGGCCCGCTCCATCGCGGATTCCGCCATACGAAGGTGGCTCAGCGCACCTGCCCGGTCCCCCGTCCGCGCCGCCGCGTGCGCCTGCTGCCCGGCCAGGAACGCCCGCATCCGCGGCCCCGCCTGCGGCGACACGGCGCCGGCGGCGTCCGCGAGCCGCAGGGACTCGGCGCCGTGGCCGAGGTTGATCGCCTGCACGCTCATTCCGCGGAGGGTCGTGCTGTACGCGAAAGGATCGTTCGCCGCACCCGCCAGTTCCAGCGCCTTGAGGTAATACTGCTGCGCCAGGTGGTGCTCCCCCTCGTCAACGGCCATATAGCCGGTGCGGTAACACAGAATCGACGCGGCGGACCGCAAGGCCATCCGGGCCTCTTCCGTACCGCCCGCTCCCAGGGCCGGTGCCACCGTATTGATCAGGAATGACGCCGCCATGGGCCGCGCGTAGCGTCCACCGAATTCGTCGTCCAGCTGCGATACCCGCTCCGACATGGCGGCGACCATCCGCACATCGCTCATGCCGATGTGCGCGCTCTTCGCGGTCCGGATGCCTTCCGCCCTCGCCACCACATCCTGCCAGCCAGGAATGGTCAGGGCGACGGAGAACAGCCCGGCTCCCAACAGCCCACGCCGCGACGGGTCCACGTCCATGCTCCCCAATTCGACCAGCCCTTCCAACGTACCCACGAATTCGGACGCCTGAACGGTCGGCGCGGGAAATCCGGCCTGGGCGTGGGTGACCGGGCGGTTGAGCTGCCGCGCGAACGCCTCCAGGACGATGGGCCGTACGGGCTCGCGCGGCAGCGTCCCGCCGAGCCAGTGATGTACGGCGGACTCGTTGTACCGAAGCGGCCTGCCGATCTCCGTGCCCACCCGGTTCACCGCTCGCGCGCACTGATCGAGGGACCAGCCGCTCTCCGTGAACAGACGTCGCAACGCGCAGTTGGGTGTCCGCTGTGCCATGGCCGCTCAGCTCCTGTAAGGGCGTTAAAACCGCGCCTGTGTGAGCACCGTACCGCCGCATTACGTACCGGAGTTGGCTGGTCGTAAATCCGTCACACGCAAGGAGCGGAACATGACCTCGGAACAGCCCGCCACCTACCGCCTGGAATGCGTACACGAAGACGTGTCCGGTCCCTGCTGGGCCCGCTCGCCCCGGGTCAGCGACCCGCGGGCGCTGGACGTGTGGGCGGCGAAGCACACGCGGGAGACGTGCGGGGCGCACGTCCGGTTCGACGAGCTCGTCCGACGGCCGCGCACCATCCGCGCGCCGAAGGTCTGACCGGAAGGGACCGGCACCGTGGAACCCTGCTCACCCTGCCCCCTCCCGCGCGGCGTGGCCGTGGCCCTCACCCCGACCGGGGTGCGCCTGGTGGCCAATCGCCGCGGGTCCACCGTCTGGGACGTACGGACCGCGGCGGAGCGGTACGCCGTGAAGGTCGGGCGCCCCGTACCCGAGACGGACGAGCACCCCGGACAGGACTGGACCGGTGTGGCCCCGGCCCGCGAGGCCGTGGTCCTCCAGCTCCTGGACAGGTTCGCGGTCTACGGGACGTGGCCGTACGGAACGTGGAACGCGCAGCCGTGGCACGAAGGCCCCGGCCTCTACGAATGGTGGGAGCCGCAGCGCCACGGCGGGAGCCCCGCGCCCCTCGACGCCGCGCACGCGTGCGCCGACGCGCTCGCCGTGCTGCACGGGGCGGGGTGGGTCCACGGGGACCTTCATCCGGCGCACATCATCGTCGGCCCCGACGGCACCGCCACGCTCATCGGCCTCGCCCTGGCGCAGGGCGGGCCGGTGCCGGACGCGGTCGATTTCCCGTACCCGGGAAGCGTCATCCCTTACGAGAGCCCGGAAATGTCCCGGAGCATTCTGGAAACGGGAACAGCAACGCCCACCACCGCATCGGACGTTTACGCGCTGGGCGCCGCTTTCCTCACCAGCGCGACGGGGCGGCGGCACGTGGCCTGCCCCGACGGCGCGCCGCGCGCCGTACAGCGGAAGGCCGTGACCACCACCCCGCACCACCCGGTGACCGTCCCGGGCCTGTTCGGCAAACTGATCGAGGCCATGCTGAGTCCCGTACCGGGCGACCGGCCGACCAGCGCCGAGGTCCGTTCCGTCCTCGCGTGTCAGCGCTGAATCCTCACACTCACACCCCGTGGCGCCTTTGCCCACACTCTGCTGGACGGGGTGCCGCCACGGTGGACGATGACGACGGCCACGAGGCCGACGGCCAGGCCCAGAGCGGCCTGCGGGCCGAACGGTTCGCCGAACATGAGGGCTCCCCAGACCGCGGTGACCGGGGCCATGAGAAACATGAGCGTGTTGACCTTGGTGACCCCGGAGCGCCGCAGGATGAGCCAGTACAGCCCGTATCCGCCGAAGGTCGACAGGACCACGAGCCAGGTGATCGCCGTCCAGAACGAGAGCTCGGCGGGCGGGCGTGCGGCTCCGGTGGCCACCGCGAGTGCCGTGAAGACGACGGCGCTGGTGACGCAGTGGACCGTCATCGACACCGCCGGCGCGACCCGCGAGCCGCCGCGGCTTTCCAGGAACGTGGCCGCCACCAGCGAGAACATGCCGAGGAAGGGTACGAGGTAGGCCCACCAGGCCGCGCCGGTGCCGGCCGTCGCGTCGGCCGTGGTGACGATGGCGACACCGGCCACCCCGAGGCACAGGCCGAGCCACTGCCCGCGTGAGACGTACTGCCGCAGCAGCGGTCCGGCCAGCGCTCCGGCGACCAGCGGCTGAACGCCGTCGATCAGGGCCGTGGTGCCGCTGGAGACGCCGAGTCCGATCGCCCAGTAGACCGTGAGCAGATAGCCGCTCTGCGACAGCACGCCGATCGCGGCCTGCCGGGCCACGTCCCGCGGGGTGAGTCCCCGCCACAACGCTCTGGAGACGGCCGCGACGACGACCAGGACGACGGCCAGCGGCAGGAACCGCCACATCAGGACCGTCACCGCGGAGGCGCTGCCGGCGCCGAGCTTGGCGCCGATGAACCCGGAGCTCCAGCAGAGCACGAAGGCGACCGAGAGCAGGAAGTTCACGTTCCACCCTCCCTGAGTGGACGGAGTAAACAGATCGGTATACCCGTACCCGCACTATACAGGTCGGTATACTTGGGAGCATGAGCAGTTCCTCCGCCACGCCCCGACGGATCGCGATGACGCCTGCCGCGCGGCGCGTCCTGGAGGCCGCCGGGCGGCTGTTCTACGAGCGCGGCATCCACGCCGTCGGGGTGGATCTGATCGCCGCCGAGGCCGGGGTGACGAAGAAGACGCTCTACGACCGGTTCGGCTCCAAGGAGCAGATCGTCGTGGAGTACCTCGCGGACCGCGACGAACGCTGGCGCGCCTTTCTCGACCGGCACCTCGACGCCGCGCCGCCGGAGCCCGCGGCGCGTGTCCTGGCCGTCTTCGACGCTTCCCGCGCCTGGTCGGCGGAGCACAGCACCAAGGGGTGCAGCATGGTCAACGCGCACGCCGAGATCAGCGATCCGGCCCACCCGGCCTACCCGGTCATCACCGGTCAGAAGCAGTGGATGCTCGCCCTGTTCGCCGATCTGGCCGAAGGCATCGCCGGCACCCCGGACGGGGCCGGTCATCTGGCCCGGACGCTCACGCTGCTGCACGAAGGAGCGCTCGTGGCCCACGGTTTGCACCTCTTCGCCGACCCCATCGGCCACGCCCGCGACCAGGCGGGCGTCCTCCTCGCCTCCTGCTGAGCACAGCCCTCCACCCGGCCCACCGGCCCTGCCCGCACCGGTCCGGACAGGCGCTGAAAACAGCTGACCACCTGCGCGCTTTACTCTGGTGCCATGAGCCGAGACGCAGCGACCGGCCCCGCGGAACGGGACTCCTCAGCGGGGTGTGTGAAAGTCCTCCTCGCCGAGGACCAGGGGATGATGCGGGGCGCGCTCGCGCTGCTGCTCAACCTTGAGGAGGACATGGAGGTCGTCGCGCAGGTGTCGGCCGGGGACCAGGTCGTACCGGCGGCGCTGGAGGCGCGGCCGGACATCGCGCTGCTGGACATCGAGCTGCCGGGGCGCAGCGGGCTGGACGCGGCGGCGGAGCTGCGGGAGGCGCTGCCGTCGTGCAAGGTGCTGATCGTGACGACGTTCGGGCGGCCGGGGTATCTGCGGCGGGCGATGGAGGCGGGGGCGTCCGGGTTCCTGGTCAAGGACGGGCCGGTGGAGGATCTGGCGGCGGCGATCCGGCGGGTGCTGGCCGGGGAGCAGGTGATCGATCCGGGGCTGGCCGCGGCGGCGCTCAGCGCGGGGCCGAATCCGCTGACCCAGCGCGAGCGCGATGTGCTGACCGCGGCCGTGGACGGGGCGACCGTCGCCGACATCGCCGGGAAGCTGCACCTGTCGCAGGCGACCGTGCGCAACTATCTGTCGGCGGCGATCGGCAAGACGGGGACCCGCAACCGTATGGAGGCGGTGCGGACCGCCCGGCAGAACGGGTGGCTGTAGCGCAGCGGCGTCAGCCCGCCGTCTCCTCCTGGAGGTACGCCTCGTAGCCCTTCGCGTCCAGCAGGCCGTCGAGTTCGCCGGGCCGGGTCAGCCGGAGTACGGCCAGCCAGCCCCCGCCGTACGGCTCGTCGTTGATCTGTTCCGGGGCGTCGTTGACGGTGTCGTTGACCGCGAGGACCGTACCGGTCAGCGGCACGTAGACCTCGGTGACGGCCTTGACCGACTCCAGCGAGCCGAACGCGTCGCCCGCCTCGAACCGCTCGCCCTGCTTGGGCAGTTCGGCATAGACGATGTCACCGAGCTGACGCTGCGCGTGGTCGGTGATGCCGACGGTGGCCTGATCGTCCTTGACCCGGACCCATTCGTGGTCCTTGGTGTACGAGAGATCCGCGGGGATGTTCGCCATGCCGCGACGCTGCCACCGCGCCCCGGCGGAGGGAAGGCTTCCGGCGGAGGGAAGGCCGGGGCGCGGCCGTCAGGCGATGGTGCGGCAGCACGCCTCCGGTGCGGTGCCGGCGCTCTCCCCCAGCGTGCCGGCGTCCGCCTTGACGACGTAGACCTCCCACGGTTCGTTGCCCGGGCCGGTCACCCAGACCTTGTCCTGGAGTGCGTAGCAGCAGGAGACGTCCTTCTGCTCGGAGGTCGCGAGACCGGCTTCCTTGAGGCGGGTGGCGGCGGCGGTGACCTCCTCGCCGTCGGCGACCTCGACGCCGAGGTGGTCCAGGCGGGTGTCCTGGCCGGCCGCGCCCTCGATGAGAACGAGCTTGAGCGGCGGCTCGGCGACGGCGAAGTTGGCGTACCCCGGCCGGCGCTTGGCCGGTGTGGTGCCGAAGAGTTTCGCGTAGAAGGCGATCGAGGCTTCCAGGTCGGCGACGCGCAGAGCGAGCTGGACACGGGACATGGCGGTCTCCCCACAGCTTGATTCGATACCTGTCGATACAGTCTGCCGATACCACTTTGCGGCCTGCATCGACAGGCGTCAATATAGAGGCATGTCGAAACAAGAACTGCGGGTCCTTGGGGAGGACAAGCCCGAGGACTGCTGCCCCGGCCTGCTGACCGCGCCGCTGGCCGAGGAGCAGGCCGTGGAGCTGGCGAAGGTCTTCAAGGCCCTGGGCGACCCGGTCCGGCTGCGGCTGCTGTCGATGATCGCCTCCCGGGCCGGTGGCGAGGTGTGCGTCTGCGAGCTCACCCCGGCCTTCGACCTGTCCCAGCCGACCATCTCCCACCACCTCAGACTCCTGCGCGAGGCCGGGCTCATCGCCTCTGAACGGCGCGGGACATGGGTGTACTACCGGCTGCTGCCGCAGATGACGGACCGCCTCGCCGGGGCCCTCACCCGAGCCATGGACGGCCTGCCGCCCACCGGCGCCGCCTCATGAGCCCCGCACCCGGCACGGCGGCCGAACCGGTGGCGGCCCGCCTGTCGTTCACCGACCGCTACCTCGCCCTGTGGATTCTGGCCGCGATGGCCGCCGGCCTCGGCCTCGGGCGCCTGGTGCCCGGACTCGGGGGCACCCTGGCGAAGGTGACCGTCACCGGCGTCTCCCTGCCGATCGCGCTCGGGCTGCTGGTGATGATGTACCCGGTGCTGGCCAAGGTCCGCTACGACCGCCTCGACACGGTCACCCGCGACCGCCGCCTCCTGATCCCCTCGCTGCTGCTGAACTGGGTGGCCGGCCCCGCGGTGATGTTCGCGCTCGCCTGGATCTTCCTGCCGGACCTCCCCGCGTACCGCACCGGGCTGATCATCGTGGGGCTGGCCCGCTGCATCGCCATGGTCATCATCTGGAACGACCTGGCCTGCGGTGACCGCGAGGCCACCGCCGTCCTGGTCGCCCTCAACTCCGTCTTCCAGGTGGTCGCCTTCGCCGCGCTCGGCTGGTTCTACCTCTCCGTCCTGCCCGGCTGGCTCGGTCTGGAGCAGACCGCGCTGGACGTCCCGACGTGGGAGATCGCCCGCTCGGTTCTGGTCTTCCTGGGCATCCCGCTCGCCGCCGGCTACCTCACCCGCCGCCTCGGCGAGAAGGCCAGGGGACGGGACTGGTACGAGACGAAGCTGATCCCGCGTATCGGCCCCTTCGCCCTGTACGGACTGCTGTTCACCATCGTCGTGCTCTTCGCCCTGCAAGGCGACGCGATCACCTCCCGGCCGCTGGACGTCGCCCGTATCGCCCTGCCGCTGCTGGTCTACTTCGCCGTCATGTGGGCCGGGTCGATGGCGTGGGGCAGGGCCGCCGGGCTGGATCATCCGCGCGCCACCACGCTGGCCTTCACCGCCGCGGGCAACAATTTCGAGCTGGCCATCGCGGTCGCCATCGCCACCTTCGGCGCCGCCTCCGGCCAGGCTCTCGCCGGTGTCGTCGGGCCCCTCATCGAGGTCCCCGTCCTCATCGGCCTCGTGCACGTGGCCCTGGCCGCCCGCCGTTTCTTCCCCTCGTCCGCCGGACAGCCGGCCGGCGCCCGGGAGTCCGCCGCCGCCTGAGCCCGCGTGCTCCCGGCCCGTCACGTCCGCAAGTACGACGCCCCGTTGAGGTCCAGTACGGCGCCCGAGCTCCACTGGGCCTCGGGCGAGGCCAGCCACCGTACGGCCGCCGCGACCTCCTCGGGGGCGGCGACCCGGCCGAACGGGCTCTGCGCGCGGATCGCCGCGCCCTCGGCGCCGGTCAGGCGGTGGGCCACCCGGTCCGTGTCGATGAAACCGGGCGCCACGGAGGCCACCGCGATGCCGTGCGGGGCGAGCGCGACGGCGAGCGACTGGCCGAGGGCGTGCACGGCGGCCTTGGTGGCGCCGTAGGCGGGGTGGTCGGGCTCGCCGCGGAAGGCGCCGCGGGAGCCGATGTTGACGATCCGGCCGCCGGTGCCCTGCGCGATCATCGCCTGGGCCGCGCCGTGGCTGAGGTGGGCCGTACCGAGCAGGTTGACCGCGACGTGCTGCTGCCAGGCGGCGGTCCAGTCCTCGTACGAGGTGGTCGCGGGCGGGTGCGGGGTGTTGACGGCGGCGTTGTTCACCAGGACGTCGAGGCCGCCGAGAGCTTCGACGGCCGCGCCGGCCAGGGCGGCGGCGCCGGACGGGTCCGCCAGGTCGGCGCCGAGCAGGACGTGGCCGCTGCCGGGCAGTGCGGCAAGGGTCTCCTCGGCGTCCGCGCGCCGCGAGCCGTAATGGACCGCCACCCGGTCGCCGTTCTCCGCGAAGGCGTGCGCCACGGCCCTGCCGAGGCCGCGCGAGGCGCCGCTGACCAGGACGCGGCGGCCGGTGGCGGGAAAGGGGGAGCGAGTAGCGACGGGCGTGGCGTCAGGCATGGTGCGCGTCCTCGGGGCGGCGGGGCAGGGCGAGGACCATCAGCAGGACGCTCGCCAGCAGGATGACCGTACCGACCTGGAAGGCGAGGCCGTAGCCGTCGGCCATCGCGGCCGGGCCGCCGTGGCCGGACGCGATCCGGGTGGCGGCGACCGTGGACAGGATGGACAGGCCGAGCGCGCCGCCCATCTGCCGCGAGGTGTTGATCAGGCCGGAGACCAGGCCCTGGTCGGAGGGCGCGGCGCCGGAGGTGGCGATCGAGGCGATCGGCGTGGCGGTCAGGCCCGCGCCGAAGGCCATCAGGATGCCGGGGCCGAGCAGCGTACCGAGGTATGTGCCGTCGGCGCCCATCTGACCCTGCCAGAGCATGCCCGCGGCGGAGACCAGCGCGCCGGCGACGGCCAGCGTCTTGGCGCCCGTCCGGTTCATCAGCCGCGGCGCGATCTTGGAGCCGAGCACGATGCTCAGCGAGTGCGGGATGAAGGAGAGCCCGGCTTGAAGGGGCGTGTAGCCGAGGACGTTCTGCACATAGAGGCTGAGGAAGTACCACATGGAGAACATCGCGGCGCCGGCCAGCACCATCGCGCTGTTCGCCGCGTACACCGAGCGCAGCCGGAAGAGCGTCAGCGGCATCAGCGGCGCCTTCGTACGGGCCTCGACGGCCACGAACGCGACCAGCACCAGCAGGCCCGCCACCAGCGGCAGCAGCGCGCTCGCCGAGGACCAGCCCGCCGACTCGGTCTGCACGATGCCGTACGCCACCAGCGCGAGCCCGGCCGTCACCAGGAGCGCGCCCGGGATGTCCAGCCGCCGCCCCTCGCCGCGCCGGCTCTCGGTGAGCCAGAGCAGCGCGCCGATCAGCACCAGCGCGCCGACGGGGACGTTGATCAGCAGCACCCAGCGCCAGGACAGGTACTCGGTCAGCACCCCGCCGACCAGGCCGCCGACGGCGCCGCCGCCCGCGCCGACCGCGGTCCAGGTGGCGATGGCGCGGGTGCGCGCCGGGCCCGCCGGGAACGCGGTGGTCAAGATGGTGAGGGTGGCCGGGGAGAGGATGGCGGCACCGACGCCCTGGACCGTACGGGCCGCGACCAGGTGCCAGGACTCCTGCGCCAGGCCGCCCGCCAGGCTCGCGAGGGTGAAGAGGGCGAGCCCCACGACGAATATGCGCTTGCGCCCGAAGAGGTCGGCCACCCGGCCGCCGAGCAGCATGAACCCGGCGAAGGTGATCACGTAGGCGTTGACCACCCATTGCAGCCCCAGTTCGCTGAGCCCGAGGCCGGTGCGCATGCTCGGCAGCGCAACGTTGACGACCGAGACGTCCAGGACGACGAGGAACTGTCCGGCGCAGACCAGCAGGGTCACCAGCCAGGTGGGCGGCGGGGTGCGGCGGACGCTTTCGGGCAGCGTGGTGGGGGTGGCTGTCGGGGGCATGGTCTCCATAGTTGCACCTGCCACGCGTCGGCGGCATCGGATTATCGGCCCGGAGGTGACCGGTCACAGGTCCTAGGTCGAAGGGCCCCCGGCCATGCCTCGGACCGAAGGGTCCGGCCGTCCCACGGGTCGAAGGGCCCCCGGCCGCCCCTCAGGTCATCCCTTCCGCAACAACGTCACCACCGCCGCCCCGCCCAGCCCGATGTTGTGCGCCAGTCCGACCCGGGCCCCCGGCACCTGGCGGGCGCCCGCCGTGCCGCGCAGCTGCCGGACGAGTTCGGCGGCCTGTGCCAGGCCGGTGGCGCCGAGCGGGTGGCCCTTGGAGATCAGGCCGCCGGAGGGGTTGACCACCCACCGGCCGCCGTGGGTCGTGGCGCCGTCCTCGACGAGCTTGCCCGACTCGCCCTCCGCGCACAGGCCCAGCGCCTCGTACGTCAGCAGTTCGTTGACCGAGAAGCAGTCGTGCAGCTCGATCACGTCCACGTCCTCGATGCCGAGCCCGCTCGCCTCGTACGCCTGCCGGGCCGCCGCCCGGGACATCGGGCGGCCGACGACATCGATGCAGGAGCCGGAGGCGAAGCTGTCCTCGGTGTCCGTCGTCATGGCCTGTCCGGCGATCTCCACGGCCCGGTCCGCGAGCCCGTGGTCGCGCACGAAGCGCTCCGAGGCGACCACGGCGGCGGCCGCGCCGTCGGAGGTCGGCGAGCACTGGAGCTTGGTCAGCGGCCGGTGGACGGTCCTGGCGGCGAGGATCTCCTCGACCGTGTAGACGTCCTGGAACTGGGCGTCCGGGTTGTCGGCGGAGTGCCGGTGGTTCTTGGCACCGACCGCCGCGAGCTGCCGCTCCGTGGTTCCGTACCGGTCCATGTGCTCGCGCGCCGCGTTGCCGAAGATCTGGGCGGTCGGCGGCGTCATCTCGAAGCCGTGCGCGGCGGCCATCACACCGTAGTGGCGGGCCACGGGCGAGGCCGCGAAGTCGCCGCTGTCCGCGCCGCCGCCCAGCGCGCCGCGCTTCATCTTCTCGAAGCCGAGGGCCAGTACGCAGTCGTTGAGGCCGGAGGCGACGAACTGCCGGGCCATCATCAGGGCGGTGGCGCCGGTCGCGCAGTTGTTGTTGACGTTGTAGACGGGGACGCCGGTCAGGCCCAGTTCGTACACGGCACGCTGCCCGGCGGTGGAAGCCTGGTGGCAGTAGCCGACCGGCACCTGTTCCACGGCGCTGTACGGGACACCGGCATCGGCGAGCGCCTTACCGCCCGCCTCCCCCGCCATGTCCCAGTACTGCCAGTCCCGCGTCTCCGGCTTCTCGAACTTCGTCATGCCCACGCCGATGATGTACGCCTTGCCGGTCATGGCGGTCCTCCTCGTAGGGGCGCCCGGAATCAGATGAGCGGGCGCGGCTCCGGGTCCCGGGGCAGGCCGAGCAGCCGCTCCGCGACGACGTTCAGCTGTACCTGCGTCGTACCGCCCGCGATCGTCAGGCAGCGCGACATCAGGAAGCCGTGCAGGGCGCGTTCCGCGGGGCCCTCCCCCGTCGCGCCCGCCGGGCCGAGGAGTTCGAGCGCCAGCTCGGCCACCTTCTGCTGGTGGGCGGTCTGCACCAGCTTGCGGACGCTCGCCCCGGCGCCCGGCTCCCGCCCCGCCACCTGCTGGAGGGTGGTGCGCAGCCCGATGCACGCCAGCGCGTGCGCCTCGGCGGCCAGCGCGCCCACCCGCTCGCGCACCGAGCCGTCCAGCCCGGCCGCCCGCTCGATCAGCGCCTCCAGCCCGGTGTCGAAGCCGACCTGGTCGGCCATGTGCACGCGCTCGTTGCCGAGGGTGTGCCGGGCCACCCGCCAGCCGTCGTCCACCTCGCCCACCACCGCGTCCTGCGGCAGCAGTACGTCGTCGAAGTACACCTCGCTGAAGAGCGAGTCGCCGGTGATCTCGCGCAGCGGCCGCACCTCGACGCCGGGTGCCGCCATGTCGACCAGGAAGAACGTCAGGCCCTGGTGCTTGGGCGCGTCCGGGTTCGTCCGGGCGAGCAGGATGCCGAAGTCCGCCTGCCGGGCCGCCGAGGTCCACACCTTCTGGCCGTTGACGCGCCAGCCGCCGTCCACCCGCTCGGCCCGGGTGCGCAGCGCGGCCAGGTCGGACCCGGCCTCCGGCTCGGAGAACAGCTGGCACCACAGCCGGTCGCCGCGCAGCGTCGGCAGCAGATGGCGTTCCTGCTGCTCCGGCGTCCCGTAGGTGATCAGGGACGGCACCACCCAGGTGGCGATGCCCAGGTCGCTGATCCGGACACCCGCGTCGCGCATCTCCTGCTGGACGGCCAGCTGCTGCACGGGGCCGGCGTCCAGGCCGTACGGGGCGGGCAGGTGCGGCGCCGCGTAACCGGTGGGCGCCAGTTCGTGGCGTACGGCAGCGGGGGCCAGGCCGCGCACCTTCGCGATCACCTCGCGGGCCTGCTCGCGGTAGCGGGCCGCCTCCCCCGACCGCTCCACCGGCAGGTCCATGCGCAGCTCGCGCCGCGCGCCCTCGGCGCCCAACCGGGCCGCCCGCAGCCGGTGTTCGCCGCCGCTGCCCAGCAGTTGGCGGGCCACGGTCGCCCGCCGCAGGTACAGGTGCGCGTCGTGCTCCCAGGTGAAGCCGATGCCGCCGAGGACCTGGATGCAGTCCTTGGCGCAGTTGAAGGCGGTGTCCAGGGCGGTGGCGGCGGCCAGCGCGGCGACCAGGCCGCGGGTCGCGGGCGCCTCGTCCGCCGCGCGCGCCGCGTCCCAGGCCAGGGCGCGGGCCTGTTCGATCCGTACGAGCATGTCCGCACAGAGGTGCTTGACGGCCTGGAACTGGCCGATCGGCCGCCCGAACTGCTCGCGTACGGCGGCGTGGCGGGCGGCGGTGTGCAGCGCCCAGGCCGCGGTGCCGCACGCCTCGGCGGCGAACAGCGTGGCGGCCAGGTCCCGTACGAGCGCGGTGTCGACCTCCAGTACCCGGTCCGCCGGGACCGGTACGGCCTCGGCCGTCACGCGGGCGACCGGGCGCGTGGGATCGGCGCCGGTCTGTATGCACACGGAGAGCGTGGCGGCGTCGGCGGCGACCCAGACGGTGCCGGACGGCGCCTCCGCCGCCAGCAGGATCAGATCGGCGTCGCCACCGGCGAGGACGGGCGGCGCCGTGCCGTCCAGTACGTGGCCGTCGGCCGTGGGGGCCGCGCGGAGGGTGCCCGTACCGAGGGCGACGGCGCCGATGCGGTCGCCGGCGGCCAGGGCGCGCGCCAGGTCAGGGGTGCCGCCGCGCCGCAGCAGTTCGGAGGCGAGCACGCTGGGCAGGTAGGGGCCGGGCAGCGCGGCGCGGCCGGTCTCCTCCAACGCGACGGCCAAATCCAGCAGTTCGCCGCCGCCACCGCCGTACTCCTCCGGCAGATGCGGCCCGAGCAGCCCCATCGCGGCGAGGCCGTCCCAGTACGCGGGGCGTCCTCGCCGGCCGGGGCCGGCGTCGAGCAGCTTGCGCACCTCCTCCGGCGGTACGGCCCGCGCCGCCCAGCCCCGCACCGCCGCGGCCAGCTCACCCTGCTCGGGGGTGATGCCGATGCCCGTATCCGTACTCGCGTCGAAGCCCTTCCCCATGACGGGCAGACTAGAACACGTTCCAAACTGACGGTAGGTCAGGTCGGGGGCGACTTCCGGACCGGTCGGGCCCGGCCGGACGGAGAGCGGCCCCGGTGAAATGCGTACAGGAACGTACGAGACAGACCGAATCCGTACGGGCCGAAGGGAAACGTAAACCTCCCCGCCCCGAATCCGTAAACCGCACCGACCGGCCAACCGGAATAGGCGGCACATTCCCCACCGCTCACCCCCTCTCGCCCCTTACGGTGCCACCCGCGCCCTCCCCGCATTACCGGCACGTACCATCCGTCGTTATGAGTCGCCGCCGCACCGCCCGGTGACCGTACGACGAGGAGGAATCCCCATGGCCGCCGCGAACGCCCCCAAGCCGGAGATACTCGCCGCTTTCGAGGCGGCAAAGGGCTTCATGCCGCTCGACGAAGGGCTGGCGCTTTACGAGGCGGCAACGGAAGCGGCGGCGCTGGGGCTGCCGCTGGTGGAGATCGGCACGTATTGCGGCCGTTCCACGATCCTGCTCGCGGACGCGGCGCGGGCCGCCGGCGTACCGGCCGTCACCGTCGACCACCACCGCGGCAGCGAGGAGCAGCAGCCCGGTTGGGAGTACCACGACCCGTCCGTGGTCGACCCCGAGGTCGGGCTGATGGACACGCTGCCCGCCTTCCGCCGCACGCTGCACGCGGCGGGGCTGGAGGAGCACGTCATCGCGCTGGTGGGGCGCTCGCCGCGGATCGCCGCGCTCTGGAACACGCCCGTCGGGCTGGTCTTCATCGACGGCGGGCACACCGACGAGCACGCCACCGCCGACTACGAGGGCTGGGCGCCGCACGTCGCGCCCGGCGGGCTGCTGGTCATCCACGATGTCTTCGCCGACCCGGCGGACGGCGGACAGGCCCCGTACCGCGTCTACCGGCGCGCCCTGGAATCCGGTGCGTTCACCGAAATATCGGCACACGGCTCGCTGCACGTACTGCGTCGCACCGGTGAAGGGCGCTGACCGCACCACTACGATCGCGATGTGTCGAACGGCAGTACATTCCCCCCGCGCCGCCGCTTCGGCGGCACCCTCGTCGTCGTCCTGGCCGCGCTGCTGGCCGCCTGCGCCGCGGGCTGGCTGATCTGGCGGTCCACGAGCGGACACGGCGGTGACCGGCCACCGAAGGCGCTGCCCGCGGCGAGCCCGTCGTCACCGGGCGGGCCGCCGGGCAAGGGCGGTACGAGCGGCGCGGGCGGTTCGGGCACCGGGGACGACGGGGGCCGCCCCACCCCGGGCGACCCGGAGGACAAGGGAGACCGGCCCGGGTCCGGGCCTGACGGGCACACCGGCACCCGCCTCAAGGGCCGCACCGTCCTCCTCGACCCCGGCCACAACCCCGCCAACCGCGACCACACCCGCGAGATCGCGCGCCAGGTGGACGTCGGCAACGGGCGCAAGGAATGCGACACCACCGGTACGTCCACCGACGACGGCTACGCCGAGGCGTCCTTCACGCTCGACGTGGCGCGGCGCGCCCGTACTCTGCTCCAGGCCGAGGGCGCGAAGGTGGTCTTCACCCAGGACGGCGACCGGCCGTACGGGCCGTGCGTGGACGAGCGCGCCCGCGCCGGCAACGAGGCGAAGGCCGACGCGGCGGTGTCCGTGCACGCCGACGGCGCGGGTGCGGGCAACCGGGGCTTCCATGTGATCCTGCCCGCCCGGGTCACCGCGGGCGCCGCGGACACCTCCGCCATCGTCGGCCCGTCGCGGCGGCTCGGCGAGCACCTGGCGGGCCGGTTCGTGGCGGCGACCGGGAGCGCCCCGGCCAATTACCTGGGCGGCGGCACCGGCCTCGTCGTACGGTCCGACCTCGGCGGCCTCAACCTCTCCGGCATTCCCAAGGTGTTCCTGGAGTGCGGCAATATGCGCGACGCGAAGGACGCGGCGCAATTGACCGACCCGCAATGGCGGGAAAAGGCGGCCCGCGGGATCGCCGAGGGCATTACCGGCTTCCTGACCGAGTAGCGGCGCCGCGGGTGCCGATACCGACTCGATACCTGACCGATACCGACAAGACGGCCCACAGGATCCGGCGGTAGGTTCCCCCTTACGATGGGGGGCCACCCCGTGCCTCGCCACGCGCCCACCAGCGCATATGGCTGCGACAGCGAAGACAGACACCGGAACCGACAAAGGACCCTTACGTGAACATCCGCTCCCTCACTAGAGGCGACGGCGTGGTGATCGGAGCAGCGGTGTTGCTGTTCATCGCCTCGTTTCTCGACATCAGCTCGTACGACGGCTCCGACTGCACCGGCAGCTTCTGCCCGCAGATCACCTCCACGAACGCCTGGGACGCGCTGCCCCTGCTGATGGGCATGTACCTGGCCGGCATCATCGCCGCCGCCCTGATCGTCGTGGCGCGGGCCCTGCCGCGCCCCCTGAAGGTCGCCGGTCTCGACCTCGGCCAGTTCGGCGTCGCGTGGACCGTGTTCGTCGCCTGGTTCGCCTTCTGGACGATCGTCAACAGCGGCGGCGCGGGCGCCGGACTGATCCTCGGCCTGATCGCCGCGCTGGTGCTGGCCGCCGGGGCGGTGGCCACGCCGCTGGTGCCCGCCCTGAAGGCCGGTCTCATCCCGGCCCCGCGGCCGCAGACCCCGTCCCCGTACGGCGCGGCGCCGGGCCAGGGGTACGGCTACCCCGGCGCCCACCAGCAGCAGCCGGGCCACGGCGGGTACGGCTACCCGGGCGCGCAGCAGACCGGCCAGGGGCAGCCGGGCGGTCCGCAGTCGTACGGCGGGCAGCAGCCCTCGCCGGCCGCCGCGCAGCAGCCCGCGCCCGCGGCGGACTTCGCGCCGTTCTGGTTCGCGGTGCCGGTCGCGCGCCCGCTGTACGGCGAGGACGGCGCGCCGACGCCGATCGCCGAGCTGGCGCCCGGTACGTGGTACCTGGCCGTGGACCAGCGCGGCCAGGCGCTGGTCGCGCAGACGCAGGACGGGCGCCGCGGCGTCCTCCAGGACACGACCGGCATCCAGCGCGGCTGACCGCACCCCGCCCGCGGCGCACCGCGCGACGGCCCCTCACCCACCCCGGGCGAGGGGCCGTCGCCGTACCACCCTCCCTTTCCTTCCCCGCCCCCGCCTCGTACGCTGCGCCGACGTCCTGACGCGCCGTCAGGATGCCTGCTGCCGACGGACCGGAGGCACCACCCATGCGACTCGGCCTGGCACTCGGCTACTGGGGGCGCGGCCCCGACCCCCGGCACCTCGAACTCGCCCAGGAGGCCGAGCGGCTGGGCTACGACTCCGTATGGACCTCCGAAGCCTGGGGCTCGGACGCGTTCACCACCCTCACCTGGATCGCCGCCCACACCTCCCGGATCGGGCTGGGCACGGCCGTCGCCCAGATGGCCGCCCGTACGCCCACCGCCACCGCGATGCAGGCCCTCACCCTCGACCACCTCACCGGCGGCCGGATGCTCCTCGGACTCGGCCTGTCCGGGCCGCAGGTGGTGGAAGGGTGGTACGGCCGCCCCTTCCCCGCGAGCCCGCTCACCGCCACCCGCGAGTACGTCGACATCGTCCGCCAGGTGCTGCGCCGGGAGGCCCCGGTGACCCTCGACGGCCGCTTCCACCCGCTCCCCTACCGCGGCCCGGACGGCACCGGCCTCGGCAAACCCCTCAAGCCCATCACCCACCCCCGCCGCGCCGGCCTCCCCGTCCTCCTCGGCGCCGAGGGTCCCAAAAACATCGCCCAGACCACCCGCATCGCCGACGGCTGGCTCCCGCTGTACTGGTCCCCGTACCGCACCGACGTGTACGAGGCCTCCCTCGCCGACGCCCCGGACGGCTTCCGCGTCGCCCCCATGGCCCGCGCCCAGGTCTGCGACGACGTGGCCGAGGGCCTGCTCCCGGTCAAGGCCATGCTCGCCTTCTACATCGGCGGCATGGGCCACGCCACCCGCAACTTCCACGCCGCCCTGATGTCCCGCCTGGGCCACCCCGAAGCCGCCCACCGCATCCAGGACCTCTTCCTCCAGGGCCACCGCAACGAGGCCGTCCAGGCCGTCCCCGACACCTTCGCCGACGAAATCTCCCTCATCGGCCCACGCGCCCGCATCGCCGACCGCCTGGCGGCGTGGCGCGCGGGGCCGGTGACGGATCTGCTCGTCACGGCGCCGGATGTGGAGACGTTACGGGTGGTGGCGGAGGTGAACGGCTGACCCCAGGTGCCACCCACCCGACCCGAGAGAGCGAGCTGTGCGGGCACAGAAGGAGTGCGAAGCGGAACACGGCCCGGCAGCGACCGAGTATCACCGGACCTTCGAGGAGAACGCATGAGTCGCGGATACCACACGCGGTGGGAGGTTCCGGACGAGCACCGGGCGGATCCCGCCTACGTGGAGGCGAGTGCGGCGATCGCGCTCGGTCAGGCGGTGTTCGATGCTCGCGGCGCGCTCGGGCTGTCGGTGGGTGAGCTGGGTCTTCGGGCCGGGCTCGCTGCGGAGGAGGTCGAGCGGATCGAGGGCGGCGGGACGGTACCGACCCTGCCGCTGCTGCGCCGCCTGGCGCACGCCCTCGATGCTCAGCTCGACCTCTCCATCGACTCGGACGAGGTGTCACTGTCCTTCGTGCCGCACGCCGCTTGATGCGGAGCGGCCCGTCAGGCGCGTCCCCCCGTCAGAACTTCGCCGCCTCCAGCCACTCCTCCGCAAACGACCGGTCGCCGATGACCTCGATGCCCGGGGTGTCCACCGGGAGGCGGCGGTAATAGACGCGGAGGAGGTCGGTGAGGGGGCCTTGGAGGGTTGCGGTGGCGGTTTCGGGGGTGTGGCGGTAGGTGGCCTTGTCGCCGGTGTAGTCGAGGAGCCAGTCGGCGGGGGCGCCGGGCGGGGCGTCGGTGGCGTGGAGGCGGAGGGTGCGGCCGGTGCCGAGGAGCCGGGCGGCCGGGTGGTCGGGCTTGAGGAGGGGCGCCAGGCAGACCAGTTGGGTCCACTCCTCCATGGTGTCGGCGGCCACTTCCGGGTCGAGGGCGAAGCCGGCGCCCGTCGCGGACGCCGCGTCCGCCCGGTGGACAACCGTCTCGTGGGTCATCCGCCGGGGCCAGAAGACCGTCGGCTGGTCCGGCACCCAGGCCCACAGCAGGGTGTCGCCGCCCGCCTCGCGCAGCGCCTCGACGACGCGCCGCGCGCCGTCCGCCAGCCAGGCGTCCAGGGCCTCCGGGTCGTCGCCCTCGGGGCCCTGGTGGTTCGGGACCGCGTCGAAGGGGACCATCTCGGTGGCCCGGGTCCGTACGGTCGTGTCCACCCAGCGGTGTGCGCCGCCGACGTGGCGCAGGAGGTCTTCGAGGGTCCAGTCCGGACAGGTCGGTACGGTCGTCTTCAGGCCGGCGCCGCGGACGGTCTCCCGGAGCAGGTCGGTCTGGGTGAGGATCTCGGCGCAGTAGCGGTCGTGGCCGAGGGTTCCGGTCATGGTGATCGTCATGGGGCGAACAGTAGTGCGCGGGTGGGGTGGAGGGCCGCCCGGTTTTCTCCGAACGGGCGGGCGTCGGGCGGGAGTTGTTTATGCCGGACTTATGCGGCTACCCGGCTGTCATGTCCAGGAGACACCGCTACGGAAGCAGTCAGGCGGCCCGGGCCGTCACCCTCGTCGCCGACCTCACGGCCGTCATCCTCGGCCTGTGGATCGTGATGTACCTGCTCGACGCGAACCGCGCCAACGACCTGGTGCACTTCGTCCAGGGCGCGGCGCGGTGGCTGGCGGGCTGGTCGTACAACCTCTTCACCTTCGACGCGGAGTGGCTGCGGACGCTGCTGAACTACGGGCTGCCGGCGCTCGTGTACCTGGTGCTGGGGCATGCCCTGGCGGCCCGTATCCGGCGGATCGAGCACTGAGGGAAGGGGCGGGGCGGCGCCCCGCCCCTCAGCGGCAGCAGTCCGGGGTCAGGCCCGTCGGCAGGCGCTCGCCCCCGAAGACGGCCGTGGTCGCCTCGTCGCCGCCCAGCGCGGCCACCGCGAGCAGCATCGAGCCCGCCGTCCAGGACGTCTGCTCCTCGGGCCAGACCGCGTCGTCGTCGAAGACGTAGCCGGTCCAGTACATGCCGTTCTCGGCGCGCAGGTGCTGGACCCACTTGAGGATCTGCACGGCGCGGTCCGACTCGCCCATCGCCCAGAGCGCGAGGGCCAGTTCGGCGCTCTCGCCGCCGGTGACCCAGGGGTTGGGCAGGACGCACCGTACGCCGAGGCCGGGAACGACGAAGTCCTCCCAGGCCGCCTCGATGCGCTCCTTGGCGGCGGTGCCGCTCAGGGCGCCGCCGAGGACCGGGTAGTACCAGTCCATCGAGTAGCGGGACTTGTCGAGGAAGCGCTCCGGGTGGTGCTGGATGGCGTGGCCGAGCCGGCCGAGGGCGAGCTCCCAGTCGGGCTGCGGTTCCTCGCGCTGTTCGGCGATGGCGAGAGCGCAGCGCAGTGCCTGGTAGATGGAGGAGGAGCCGGTCAGCAGCGCGTCGGTGACGGGCGTGCCGTCGTTCTCGCGCTTCCAGCCGATCTCGCCGCCGGGCTGCTGGAGTTCCAGGACGAATTCGACGGCCGCGTAGACGGCGGGCCACATGCGGTCCACGAAGGTGTCGTCGCCGGTGGACAGGTAGTGGTGCCAGACGCCGACGGCGATGTACGCGCAGAAGTTGGTCTCCCGCCCCCGGTCGGTGGGCACCGCGGCGTCCCCGTCGGCGTAGGCCGCGTACCAGGAGCCGTCCGGGTTCTGGTGCCGCGCCAGCCACTCGTACGCGGCCTCGGCGCGCTCGTGCTCCCCGGCGGCGTCCAGGGCCATGGCGGCCTCGGTGTGGTCCCACGGGTCGAGGTGGTGGCCGCGGAACCAGGGGATCGCGCCGTCGGCGCGCTGCGTCGCCAGGATGCCGGCGACGGTGCGCGCCGCCTGTCCGGCGGTCAGGACCCCGGGCAGGACCAGGCGTTCCGTACGTCCCGGTGTCGTCACTTGGCGGCCCCGGCGGCGGCGTCGGCGGTGGCGGCGTCCGCCGGCAGGTGCGGCTTGACGGCGTACGCGACGAAGCTCTTGCCGATCACCGGGTTGAGCACCCGCTCGGCCATCCGCGTGGCCAGCGGCTTCTTCATGATGTCCCAGACCAGCAGCTTGTGGTACGCCTTGACCGGCAGCGCCTGGTCGTTGTCGACGCCGAAGGCACACTTGAGCCACCAGTACGGGCTGTGCAGCCCGTGCGCGTGGTGGGTGCCGTAGGGCTTCAGGCCCGCCTCGCGCATCTTGCCGAGCAGTTCGTCGGCCTTGTAGATGCGGATGTGCCCGCCCTCGACCTCGTGGTACTCGTCGCTGAGTGCCCAGCAGACCTTCTCCGGACCGTAGCGCGGCACGGTCACCGCGATCCGCCCGCCGGGCCGCAGCACCCGCACCATCTCGGCGAGCACGCCCTTGTCGTCGTGGATGTGCTCCATGACCTCGGAGATGATGACGACGTCGAAGCTCGCGTCGGGGAAGGGCAGGGCCAGCGCGTCGCCCTCCATGGCGGTGGCGGTGGCACCGGCCGGCGCCTCACCGGCCTCCTTCATGGCGGCGAACCACTTGGCGACCTCGCGGATCTCCTCGGCGTTCCGGTCGAGCGCCACGACCTGCGCGCCGCGCCGGTAGCACTCGAAGGCGTGCCGGCCCGCGCCACAGCCCAGGTCGAGGACGCGGTCGCCCGGCGCCAGCGGGAATCGGGAAAAGTCGACGGTCAGCAAGGGCTCTCTGCTTTCGTCCTGGGGGGATCCGCGGGCAGCTAAGGCCGACGGCGGCGGGTCATGGCGGTACTGGTCGGTGCCCGGCCGGGCCGCATCAGGCGCGGCCGGCGGGGGTCGGTGCGGTGGCGTCCGCGGTGCGGCGGGAGCGGGCGGCGCGCAGGCGCGGGGCCTGGAGGGCGATGGCCTCCCGGTAGCGTTCGGCGGTGCCGATGGCGGCCTGGCGCCAGGTGAAGCGGGCCAGGACGCGTTCGCGCCCGGCGGCGCCGAGGCGGCGGCGCAGGCCGGCGTCGCCCAGCAGGCGGGTCAGTCCGGCGGCCAGCGCGCCCGCGTCGCCCGGTGGCACGGACAGACAGGTCTCGCCGTCCGGGCCGGACACCTCGGGGATGGCGCCACCGGTGGTGGCCAGCAGCGGCGTACCGGTGGCCATGGCTTCGGCGGCGGGCAGCGAGAAGCCCTCGTACAGGGACGGTACGCAGGCGACCTGGGCGCCGCGGACCAGGTCGACCAGTTCGGCGTCGCTGATGCCCTTGACGAACTCGATCGCGTCGCCGAGGCCGTGCCGCTCGATGGCGGCGGCCACCGGGCCGTCGTCGGCCCGCTTGCCGACGACCACCAGGTGGGCCTCGGGGTTCTCCGTACGGACCTTGGCCAGCGCCTCGACCAGGTGGATCAGGCCCTTGAGGGGCACGTCGGCGCTGGAAGTGGTGACGATGCGGCCGGGGATCTCGGGGACCGACGGATCGGGCGAGAAGAGGTCGGTGTCGGCGCCGATGTGCACGACGTGGATACGGCCGTCCCGTACGCCGAGGTGGTCCACGATCTCCTGCCGGGAGGAGCCGGAGACGGTCAGCACCGACGGCAGGCGGCGGGCGACGCGCTTCTGCATCCGGGTGAAGCCGTACCAGCGGCGCACCGAGGCGCGGCGCTGCCAGCCGGTGGCGGCGTCGAGGTCGAGCTGCCGGTCGACGGTGATGGGGTGGTGGATGGTGGTGACCAGGGGCGCGCCGAGGTCGCCGAGCAGGCCGTAGCCGAGGGTCTGGTTGTCGTGCACCACGTCGAAGTCGCCGCGCCGGGCGGCGAGGTGGCGGCGGGCGCGCAGCGAGAAGGTCAGCGGCTCGGGGAAGCCGCCGGTCCACATCGTGCCGACCTCCAGCGCGTCGATCCAGTCCCGGTACTCGCCGCGCTTCGGCGTGCGGAACGGGTCGGGCTGCCGGTAGAGGTCGAGGCTGGGGAGCTCGGTGAGGCTGACGCTGCCGCCGGACTCCGTCTGGACGGGGTCCGCGCGGTCCAGGACCGGGTACGGCTGCGCGCCGATCACCTCGACGGTGTGGCCGAGGCGGGCCAGTTCGCGGGAGAGGTGGCGGACGTAGACGCCCTGGCCGCCACAGAACGGGTTGCCCTTGTACGTCAGCAGGGCGATGCGCAGCGGGCGGTCGCCGTCCGGACCCGCGGAGGCGGCGGGGGCCTCGGCGGGGTGCGGCGCGGCTGCCTGGACGGCCTCGGCGGACACTCTCGGCCCCCTTCTCGCTGGACTTTCGCCGGAGCGTAACCGCTGGCGCTAATCTAGAACAAGTTTCAGTACGGTTCGGCCGCGGCCGGCCGGCGACCGGTCCGCGACGCCCGCGGGCCAAGGCGGCCGGCGGGCTACTGATCAGTTCAAGGAGCTTCGAATCTACCGGCCGGAAACCTGGCCGAAAGAGCCGCACCAGGTGATTCGCGCCACGACCCGGCCCCCTGCCATGCTGTGCCGATCGCAGGACCGGCACAGGCCGCACCGCGGACGCACTGCCACGGAATGGGACATATGACTACGGACTCCACAGCGGCCGGAGCGGCGCTTCCCGCCGGTCCGCCCCTGACCGCGCGTCAGGAGGCCCGTCGCCGCCGCATCCTGCACACCAGCGCGGAGCTGGCCGGCCGCGGCGGGTTCGACGCCGTGCAGATGCGCGAGGTCGCCGAGGCGTCGGACGTGGCGCTCGGCACCCTCTACCGGTACTTCCCGTCCAAGGTGCACCTGCTCGTGGCGACCATGCAGGACCAGCTGCAGCACCTGCACGCGACGCTGCGCAAGCGCCCGCCGACGGAGCCGGAGCCGGGCGCGCGGGTCGCGCAGACGCTGATGCGCGCCTTCCGTGCGCTCCAGCGCGAACCGCACCTGGCCGACGCGATGGTGCGCGCCCTGACATTCGCCGACCGGTCGGTGAGCCCGGAGGTGGACACCGTCTCCCGGCTGACCACGGCGATCATCCTGGACGCGATGGGGCTGGACGGCGCGCCCACGCCGGAGCAGCTGTCCGCGGTCCGGGTCATCGAGCACACCTGGCACTCGGCGCTGATCACCTGGCTGTCCGGGCGGGCCTCGATCGCCCAGGTGAAGATCGACATCGAGACGGTCTGCCGGCTCATCGATCTCACGGCGCCGGCGCCGCGCGCCTGATCCGGCGGCTACGAACGGGTAACCCCTAAAAGGGCGCACCGGGGGCGCGCACAACCCCCACGCGCTCCCCCTCGCTTCCGCTTGGCCAGTTCTCCGGGTCCATGTCAGCGGCATTGCCGGTATGAATTCCGGGTACTCGCAACGGAGCCGGTACACGTGGGTCTGGAGGGGGACTGCAGTGATCCGGGTGCTACTCGTCCACGACATATGTCTGTTCCGATGGGCGTTGACAGAAGTACTCGACCGGGAGAACGACATCGAGGTCGCCGCCGCCAGCACCCGCGACGCCGCGGAGCGGGCGCGTGCGACGCGGCCGGACGTCTGCGTCGTGGACGCGGAGAGCCCCGAACCGAACGGGACGGGGATATTACGCAAGTTGGCCAAACTCGCCAAAGCGAAAGGCCCGGTGAAATCACCGGCCCTGCTGGTGCTCGGCTCGGCGCACCGGCCGGGACCGCTGCGCCGGGCCTTCGAGGCGGACGCCCTCGGATACGTCGACAAGGAGGCGTCGCCGGTACAGCTGACCACCGGGATACGGCAGGTGGCGGCGGGAAAACGATTCATCGACGGATCGCTGGGCTTCGGCTTCCTCCAGGCCGCCGACATTCCGCTCACCCGCCGGGAGCTGAGCGTGCTGTCACTGGCCGCCGAGGGCTCCTCGGTCTCCGAGATCGCCGGCGTCCTGCATCTGTCGACCGGGACCGTGCGCAACTACATGTCCGCCATCACCCGCAAGACGGGAGCCCGCAACCGCGTCGACGCCATCCGCATCTCGCGCGGGGAGGGCTGGCTGTAGCGGCGCGGCGGCAGCGGCGCCGCCCGGCCCCTCGTGGGCCCACCCGCCGGTGAGTTCGCGGTAGAGCGCGGACCGTCGCAGCAGGTCGCCGTGGCGGCCCGTCCGGGCGTGCGTACCGTCCATCACCAGCACCCGTTCGGCCCGCAGCGCCGAGCTGATGCGGTGCGCGACGACGATCAGCGTGCCGCCGGGGCGGGCCGCGAAGGCCCGTTCGGCGCGGGCCTCGGCCGCCGGGTCGAGGTGGCAGGTCGCCTCGTCCAGGACGACCAGCGGCGCGGGGGCGAGGTAGGCGCGGACCAGGGCGATCAGCTGGCGTTCACCGGCGGACAGTTCGGACGGTACGAGCGTGCCGTCCGGCCCGCCCAGCCGCGCCAGCAGCACCCCCGCGCCGATCTTCTCGGCGGCGGCCAGCAGGTCCGCGTCCGAGCCGTCCCGGTCGCCCTGGCCGTCCGTACACAGGTAGCGCACGTTCTCCCGCACGGTGCCGGAGAAGACGTACGCCTCCTGCGGCACCAGCACCCGGTCCGCGACGGCGGGCCGGCGGACCTCGCCGCTGCCGGGCTCCAGCAGGCCCGCGACCAGCCCGGCCAGGGTGGACTTGCCGATGCCGCTCGGGCCGACGACGGCCAGGTGCCCGCCGTCCGGCACGGTCAGGTCGAGATCGCGGAACACCGGGTCGGCGTGCGGGCCGTACGCGAAGGTCACGCCGCTGAGTTCGACGGCGGTCCCCCGGTGGGGCGTCATGTGCGGCCGTGCGCCGTCCGGTCCGGCCGCCGGCTCGGCGGTGAGACGGCGCAGCACCACGCCGAGGCGGGTGCCGGAGGTGCCCAGCCCGTGCATCAGGCTGT
Organism: Streptomyces sp. NRRL F-5755; assembly: GCF_001279365.1. Taxonomy (NCBI): domain Bacteria; kingdom Bacillati; phylum Actinomycetota; class Actinomycetes; order Kitasatosporales; family Streptomycetaceae; genus Streptomyces; species Streptomyces sp. NRRL F-5755. The sequence goes on from NZ_LGCW01000284.1 coordinate 50,512, forward strand.
GCAGCGCGGGCAGCAGCGACTGCGTGAGATACGCGAGCGCGCCCACCAGCGCGCCGGGCGTCACCCCGCGGCCGAGCAGCCAGGGCGCGCCGAGCAGCAGCAGGACGATCGGCAGCCGTCCGCTGATCCCGAGGGCGAGCACCCGGCACATGCTCCACCGGGCCAGCGCGGCCGACGCCCGCTGTTCGGCGTCGAACCGTTCGCCCACCGCGTCCGCCACGGTCCGCTCCGCGCCGGCCGCGGTGATGTCGCGGAGCCCGCCGACCGCCGCGCCGGTCTCCTCGGCGATCGCCTCGTCCGCCGCGAGGAACGTCTCCTGGCGGCGGGCCATCGGCCGCAGCGCCCAGCCGAACAGGCCGAGTCCGAGCAGCAGCGGCGGCAGCACCAGCAGCAGGAGTACGGGGGCGAGCGAGCACAGGCCGGCCAGCGCTCCGGCGGTGACGAAGACGAACGAGCGGGAGACCAGCACCAGCCCGGCGAAGGTGTCGCGGGCGATCTCCACCTGGTGGGTGAGCCGGGAGACCGCGGCTCCGTCGGGCGCGTACAGGGCGCGGCGGACGACCTTGCGCACCAGGCTGTCGCGCAGCGGTTCCACCAGGTCGGCCACGGCCCCGTAGACCCGCGCGGTGCCGTAGGCGCCCGCACCGACGCAGACCGCGGCGGCGGCCAGCCAGCCGACGCCGACGGCCGGCGCGCCGCGCAGGAACCCGTCGTCCAGGGCGCGGGCCAGCGCGAATCCGAACAGGAAGGTCTGCGCCGACTCGACCAGCGACCAGCCCGCGAGCCTGCCCAGGACCCGGCGACGCCGTTTGAGGAAGCGCGGCCCGGAGCGGCGCAGAGGCTCGCCGGGAACGGTCCCGTGCGGCGCGGTCTTCCCTGCCGCGGCTCCGCGCCGCTCGGCCGGAACGGCTTCAGGCATGCGCGGCCTCCTTGGGGGCGGTGGCGAACAGTGCCCGGTAATCGGGCAGTTGCCACAGCTCGGCGTGCGGCGCAAGGGCGCGAATTCGTCCGTCGTCGAGCCAGGCCACCAGGTCGGCTCGGGCGGCGGTGGCCGCGCGGTGGGCGACGACGATGCGGGTGGCGGCCTTCACGTCGCGCAGCAGGGCGCGGGTGACGTGCAGTTCGGTGACGGTGTCCAGGCTGGACGTGGCGTCGTCGAGGATGAGCAGCCGCTCGGCGTGCGCGAAGGCCCGCGCCAGGCCGAGGCGCTGCGCTTCGCCGCCGGACAGGGGCGCGTCCGCGCACCGGGTCGCGTACCCCTCGGGCAGGCGGTGGATGAAGGGGGCCGCGCAGGCGGCCTCGGCGGCGGACTCCAGTTCGGTCTGGCCGGGTGCGTACGAGCCGAGCGCGAGCGTGTCGCGGAGGGTGGCGCCGAGGACCGCCGGGCGCTCGAAGGCGTAGCCGACCGCGCGGCGCAGGGCGTCGTGTGTCAGGTCGGGCAGCGGTACGTCGTCCAGGACGACGCTGCCGGAGTCCGGGTCGGCCAGCCGTCCGGCGACCGCGGCCAGTACGGACTTGCCGGTGCCGGAGCGGCCGACGACGGCGACCGAGGTGCCGCCGGGCACGGTCAGGTCCAGGCCGCGCAGCACGGTGCGGTCGCCCCGCGTCACGGTGACGCCGTGCAGTTTCAGCGTGCCGTCGCCCGCGCCGAGGGGCCGCCTTCCGTAGTGCATCGCCGGGACGTCCAGGGCCTCGGCGATGCGCCGGGCAGCGGCGCGGGCGTGCACGAGGGTGTTCAGCTGGCCGACGATCTGGCCGATGCCGGTGGCCAGGGCCGCGTACCGGGACGCGGCGAGCAGGCCGCCGATGGTCATCTCGCCCTGCGCCAGCCGGGCACCGGCCACGCACAGCACGGCGATCTGGAGCAGCGGGACGAGCATGGCGGCCTGCGCCGTGGACCGGCCCAGGACCTCCCACATGCGGTGGCCGTGCCGGGCGAGGCCGGGCAGCGGGGCGAGGATGCGGGCGGCCTCGCGGCGCCGGGTCCCCGCGGCGGCGATCGTACGGGCGCCGCCGACCGCTTCGACGAGGCGCTTCGCCATGTCGCCCTGGTGCTCCTGGTAGCGCACGACGCAGTCGCCGGTGGCCCGCGCGAAGGCGCGCAGCAGCAGGGCCAGCAGGGGCATGCCGAGGAGGAAGACGGCGGCGGTCCACAGGTCCACGTACGCGAGGGCGATCAGCGCGCCGACCGGGGTGATCACGGCGGCGAGCGAGGCCGCCAGGGCGGTGGGCGCGGTCCCGGCGTGGGCGGCGTTGCCGACGACGCGGGTGACCAGGTCGCCACTGCCGTACCGCTCGGTGGCGCGCGGCCCGGCGGCGAGGAGGTGGTGGGTCAGGCGCCGCCGTACCCAGGCCGTGCCGCGGGCGTCGGTGATGCCGGTGAGCAGACCGTCGAGGGCGTCCAGCAGGACGATCAGACCGGTCAGGACCGCGCAGAGGACGAGCCAGGGGGCGGCCGGGCGGTGGGCGAGGAGCAGGTCGAGGGTGTGCCCGAGGGCACCGGGGAGGGCCAGGCCGAGCCCGGCGGACGCGACGGTGAGCAGCAGCAGCGCGGTGGCGCGCGGGGCGCTGTGGCGCAGGGCGCCGCCCAGCAGCCGGTCGGCGGGGGTGACGGTCACAGGCTCTCCCACGACAGGTGTGCGTGCGGCCCACGCACGGGCCGCACGCACGTCCGGATCACAACTCCCGGATACGGGCTACCGGTTCAGGCATTCCGGTAGGTGCGCAGTCCTGTCAGAGACACAGCAGGACGCTGGCCTGGCTCGCGCAGAGCGTCAGGCTGACGTGGCTGCCGCCACCGCCGCCGCCGTGCTCGGGAGCGTCCATCGCCTGCAGGTCGAGAAGCGCCATGACACTTTCCTTTCACTTATGGGGACGTTGTTGTGCAGGTGTTGCTGGTGTTGCTGCGGCTCCGGGCGGACGGGTCGCCCCGCGATGCCCGGGTTTACGGCTCCGGCACACGGCCGGAGCCGGTCTCAGGGCCGCCGGTGCTCCTCCTCGGAGGGCGGCGGCGGGAGGAAGGGCAGGTGGACGGGCCGGTCGTGCAGGGCCGCGCCCAGGCCCAGGAGGACGCCGGCGGACCCGGTGGCCAGGTCCATCGACAGACGCATCATCTGGTCGCCGGGGAAGGCGAGGTGCTTCCGGTAGGGCATCGCGTACCACCCCAGGCAGGAGATCTGTACGGCCAGTTCGCCGTCGAGGTCGGCGGCCGGTGTGGTGGTCCGCGCCAGGTGCAGGACGCATCCGGCGCGGCCCCGGAAGAGGCCGGGCTGTACGTAGAAGCGGGCCGTCGCGGCGGGCAGGATCGCGGTGCGCGCCCGCTCGAACTCCTCGTCCGCGCGGTGCCTCAGGTAGTCGTCGAGGACCGTGGCGATGCCGACGCTGCCGCCGCCGAGATACGGCATGGTCCGCCAGCCCTCGTCCACGACCAGGGCGCCGTCCTTGTCCCGTACGCAGCGCGCCAGGTCACGGCGGAGCGCCTCGGCCGCCATGTCGAGCAGCCCGGCGTCACCGGTGGTCTCGTACAGCCGCAGGAAGAGCAGGGCGGGTCCGGTGGCGCCGCGCAGCAGGCCCGCGCGCTTGCCGCAGGCGTCGAGCCGGTCGGCGGCGTGCCCGGCGGCCTCCAGGGCCCGTTCGCGCAGTTCGCGTTCGCCGCGGGTGCGGGCCAGGTCCTCCAGGGCCAGGCCGACGCCGGCCAGGCCGCCGTTCAGGTCGGGCGCGAGGCGGTGCCACTTCTCGGCGAGGACCTGTTCCAGCAGCTGCGTGGCGCGCTCCTGGTGGCCCAGCCGGTCCAGGACCCAGGCGACGCCGGACAGCCCGTCGTAGAAGCCCAGCGGGGTGCCGGGAGGGGGCGGGGCGGTCTGCCGCAGCAGCCATTCCTCGCCTTCCTCGTACCGTCCGGCGCCGGTCTCGGCGAGGGCGTGGAGCACGCCCGCTGCGCCGTGCGCGATGCCCAGGCCGCCGCCGTCCGAGAACTGGGCGATGTCGCCGGGGAAGAGCCGGTCGGTGCGCTCGGGGGTGGCCGAGGCGAGGATGCCGCGGACGAGGGAGTCGCGGCTGTGCGGCCAGTCGGCGGGCTCGGCCGGGAGGTAGGGCGCGGCTTCGGTGCGCCGCTTCGCGGTCCTCGGTTCGGCGCAGGCGGCCGCGCCGGCTGCGTCTGGTGCCCCCTGGATCACCTCGACCGCCCCGGCCAGGAACTCGGCCGGTACGTCGGGGAATTCGTGGGCCACGATCTCGGCGAGGTGCGCGGCCTTGTCCCGGTCGAGCACCAGCAGCGAGGTCATCGGCAGGAACAGGGCGAGCCGCAGACAGGCGAGGGCGTAGCGGTCCACCTCGACGCCGATGCGGTCGGCGGGCGCCATGAAGCCCGGGTGGGCCAGCGTCTGCCGCAGCTTCGCGCCGTCCACCGCCGCGGCCTCGAAGTCCAGCAGCCGTACGCCGCGTTCGTCGGGCGTGACCATGATGTTGAACATGTGCAGGTCGTTGAAGACGACGCCGTGGCGGTGCAGGACGGCCACCGTTTCCTCGACCGCGGCGTGGATGTCCAGCGCCCACCGGGTGTAGTCGGCGAGCCGCTCCGGGCTCGGAGAGGCCGAGGTCAGCGGGTGCCGCTCGGCGAAGAAGGCGTTGAGGGTGCGCCCCTCCAGGAAGTCCATGACCAGGAAGCGGTGGTCGCCGAGGAGGAACCAGTCCCGGACCTCCGGCGCGACGCCGCTCCCGGACAGCTTCTCCAGGGCGGCCCGTTCGCGCTCCAGGCGGGTCACCGCGTCGGCGCCGTCGGCGGCCAGCCCGGCGTGCGGACGCGCTTCCTTGAGGACCACCTTGTCGCCGGTGCGCCGGTCGCGCCCCAGGTAGACGCCGCCTCCGTTGGAGAAGTGCAGCGCCGACTCGATCTGGTACGGCAGGTCCGCGACGGTGGTGGCGTTGCGGGCGGCGAGCTGCGGGGCGAGGAAGTCCGGCAGCGTCACCCACTCCGGCGGGCTGAAGCGCGGATCGCGCCGGTCGGGCACCAGCTTGCCTTCGGGGTTCTCGATCGCCCCGACGAGGCTGCCGTGTTCGTCGACGCAGAAGCGCCGCGCGAAGCCGCCGTAGCGTACGTACAGCGGGCCGTCGTTCCACCGCAGGTCGGTGAGGATGTACGGGCCCGGCTGGCCCTCCAGCAGCGCGCCCAGCTCGCGCAGTATGGTGTGCAGTTGGCGCTCGTCCGACGGGTAGATCGTGGCGAACTTGCCGCTGCCGCCGCGGTCGGCGTACTTGGAGTTGCGCATGTGCATCGGGCGTGGCCCGGGCACGAACTTGAACGGGATCAGCCGGTCGACGCAGTAGTCCCATACCTGGGAGGCCGTCTTCTCGGCGTTCTCCATGCAAGCCGAGACATGGATCTTCCAGCCCTGCGGGGGCAGTTCGGGGTGCGGCTGTCCGTCGGCGTCCACGGGGTTGACGTGAAGCCAGTCCCCGGAGAGGAAACACCGCCACCCTTCGGGAACTGCGCGCTGGGCCGCTTCGTAGAGGGGGCTGCCACCGGAGGTGGTTCCGTTGCCGGCGGACAGACGGTCCGGGGTCTCGTAGAAGAGTCTGTCGGCGAGACAGTACACCTCGTACCGTTTGTCCATCGTCTCCCCCCTCGGCGGCGTGGCATCGAGATTTCCACGCCGCCGGGGAGCGTTAACAGTCACAGATGTCATGAGGTAACTGTGAGAAGTTCACGGGTTACCAACGGTACGCACCGGTGGGCGCAGGCGGCTCTGCCGTGGCGCCCAGCGGGGACGTCCGTGAACCGGCCGCTCACTCCTCCGGCGGGAAGACGGCTTCCCCCGTACGGGCGTCGGTCACGCTGATGGCCTCGACGGGGCAGCCCTCCGCCGCCGCCAGCACGTCGTCGGACGCGGCGCACTCGGGCCGTACGGGGTGCGACTGGCGGGCCGCGTCCAGTTCGAAGCCGCCGGGCGCGGTGGCCACGCACATCCCGGAGCCGATGCACACCCCCCGGTCCACCTCCACGTGCCAGCGGGGGCCCGCCTCTTCGGGCGCGCCCTCGCCGGGCCCCGCCGGACCGTCCGTACCGCTCATCCTCGCCTCACCCCTCCGTCGGCAGATGGATCGTCTTGTACTCCAGGTACGCGCCGAAGCCCTCGGGCCCGAACTCCCGCCCGATGCCGGAGTTCTTGTAACCGCCGAACGGGCCGAGCATGTCGATGCTGAAGGTGTTCACGGAATAGGTGCCGGTGCGCACCCGCCGCGCGATGTCGACGCCGTGAGGGGTGTCCGCGGTCCACACCGAGCCGGACAGTCCGTAGTCGGAGTCGTTGGCGATGCGCACCGCCTCGGCCTCGTCCTCGTACGGCAGCAGGCAGAGCACCGGGCCGAAGATCTCCTCGCGGGCGATCCGCATCGCGTTGGACACCTCGCCGAACACGGTCGGCTCCACGTACCAGCCGCTGTCCATGCCCTTCGGCCGCCCGCCGCCGGTGAGGACCTTGGCGCCCTCCCGCTGCCCGATCCCGATGTAGTCCAGCGAGCGCTGCCGCTGGCGCCGGGCGACCAGCGGGCCGAGCTCGGTGGCCGGGTCCAGCGGGTTGCCGACGCGCAGGGCGCGGGCGGCGGCGACGAACCGTTCGGCGGTCTCGTCGTAGCGCTCGCGCGGCACCAGGACGCGCGACTGGGCCACGCACGCCTGCCCGTTGACCAGCCAGGCGAACGGCGCGATGCCCGCCACCGCGGCGTCCAGGTCGGCGTCCGGCAGGATGACGGCCGCCGACTTGCCGCCCAGCTCCAGCGTCACCCGCGTCAGGTTGCGCGCCGCGACCTCCATGACGCGCCTGCCCGCCGCGACCGACCCGGTGAACGCCACCTTGTCCACGTCCGGATGCCCGACCAGGTACTCGCTCACCTCCCGGTCCGCCGGGAGGATCGACAGCACACCCGGCGGCAGCCCCGCCCCGCTCGCGATCTCCGCCAGCAGGTAGGCGTCCAGCGGCGTCTCGGGCGACACCTTGAGCACCACCGAGCACCCGGCCAGCAGCGCCGGCGCCAGCTTGGCCGCCGCGGTGAACTGCGGCACGTTCCACGGCACCACGGCCGCCACCACGCCGACCGGCTCCCGCCGCACCAGCAGCGGCCCGAGCGCCCCTGCCCGGCGCTCCTCGTACGGGAAGTCGCGCGCCACGGTGATCGCCGCGTCCCAGACCATCATCGCGGCCAGCGCCTGCACCATGACGGCGGAGGTGTACGGGGTGCCGTTCTCGGCGCTGATGACCCTGGCGATCTCCTCGCTGCGCGCCGCGAAGGCGTCCTTGATCCGCGTGACCACCGCGATCCGCTCGTCGAGCGGGGTGTCCGCCCACACCCCCGAGTCGAAGGAGGTACGGGCCGCGGCGACGGCGCGGTCCACGTCGGCCCGCGAGGCGTGCGGCACCCGGCCGATGACCTGCTCGGTGTGCGGCGAGACCACCTCGATGGTGCCGCCGTCACCGGCCGGGTCGGCGAACTCGCCGCCGATGTAGAGCCGTTCGTGCTCGACGAGTGCGCTCATGACTGCCGCCTCCTGCGGGTGGGCCGGGTCGGTGGGCACGGTGTGCGGGTTCACGGTGAGCAGTTCGCGGTTCGCCGGTGTTTTCTGACGCTCCATCAGGACTGATACCAGTTCCAGTTATGCTGGGCAATGCCCGGCACGGGGCGCGGCCCGGCCGCGCGGAAGCGGAGGTGCGGCGGATGACGGCAGCGGCCCGGACCGGGGCGGCGGAGGCCGGGCCCCGGGTGACCGACCACCGGGGCGGCGTGTGGTCGATCGCCGTCCCCATACCGGACAACCCGCTCGGCCACACCCTCGTCCACCTCGTGGAGACCGGCCGGGGGCCGGTCCTCGTGGACACCGGCTGGGACGACCCGGACGCCTGGGACACCCTCACCGCCGGGATCACCGCCTGCGGCTTCGACGTCACCGACCTGCACGGCGTCCTCATCACCCACCACCACCCCGACCACCACGGCCTGTCCGCCCGCGTCCGGGAGGCGTCCGGCGCGTGGATCGCCATGCACGCCGCGGACGCCGACGTCGTCCGCCGCACCCGGGAAGCCGAACCCGGCCGGTGGCTCGACTACCTGATCACCAAGCTGACCGCGGCCGGGGCGCCCGACGGCCACCTCGCACCGCTGCGGGCGGCGCGCGCCGAGGGGCGGGTGCGCGGCCTCCCCGGGCAGCGGGCCGCGCTGCCCGACCGCGAGATCACCCCCGGCGCCCTCCTCGACCTGCCCGGCCGCCGCCTGCGCGCCGTGTGGACACCCGGCCACACACCCGGCCACGTGTGCCTGCACCTGGAGGAGGACCACCCGGCGCAGCGGCCGGGCCACGGCCGCCTCTTCTCCGGCGACCACCTGCTGCCGGGCATCAGCCCGCACATCGGGCTGTACGAGGACCCGGACGACGCCACACCCACCGACCCCCTCGGCGACTACCTGGCCTCCCTGGAACACGTCGCCCGGCTCGCGCCCGCCGAGGTGCTGCCCGCCCACCAGCACGCCTTCACGGACGCGGCCGGCCGGGTGCGCGAACTGCTCGCCCACCACGAGGAGCGCCTGGCCGGGCTGCGCGCGCTGCTCGCCGTACCGCGCACGCCCTGGCAGCTCGCCGAGGCCATGGAGTGGAACCGGCCGTGGGAGCGCATTCCGTACGGATCGCGGAACATCGCCGTCTCGGAGGCGGAGGCCCATCTGCGGCACCTGGTCCGGCGGGGGCTGGCGGAGGCGGTTCCCGGGTCGGAGCCGGTGACGTACCGGGCCGTGTGAGGACCGGGCGGTACGGGGTGCGCACGTGCCGGGCCCGTGCCCGGGACACCCGTACCCCGCCGGTTAAGGTGTGCGAGACAATTTCATCCCGTGCCCGATCGGGGGAAGCCGGTGGAAATCCGGCGCTGACCCGCAACCGTGATCCGGGACGTACGGCGTCCGCACGCCGGCCGGCCGCCGGGACCGCGTACCGGTCCCGCCCCGGCCGTCCGCACACCACCCGTACGCCCGGCGAGCCGGAGCACCCGCTGGGGCACGACCAAGGCTCCCGCCACCGCAAGGCCGCGCCTCCTCGCGCGGACGCCCGGTGCGCGGCACCGTCGAGGTATGCGGAGCTGAGCCCGGTGCCACCGCGGCCGATCACCGGATCGGCGGGCGGCTGGGCGTCCGAGTGCGGCTGCGCACCCCACGCAGACCCACCGCGGCACCCACCGCACGAACCGACCGGAGAGGCACCGACCCGATGGCCACCACGGCTTCCCAGGCCCCCCTGGCTCCCAGGGCTTCCACGGCCCCCACCCGCGCCGCCCTGGCGCGCCGCGCCGCCGCGGCGCTGGCCACCGCCGCCGTGCTGTGCGCGGCCGGTGCCCCCGTGGCGGTCGCCGACGCGCCCGCGCCGGACGCCCGGGCGTCCAAGCTGCCGGACGGGCTGTACGGCACCAAGGACCCGCAGTACGACGGCGTCTGGCGGCAGTCGCTGGCGCTGCTCGCCCAGCGCACCGTCGGGGTGCGCCCGTCGGTGACGGGCGTCGACTGGCTCGCCGGGCAGCAGTGCTCCGACGGCGCCTTCGCCGCCTTCCGCGCCGACCCGGGCAAGGCGTGCGACGACAAGACGATGCGGGACACCAACCAGACCGGTGCCGCGGTGCAGGCGCTGGCCGTGCTCGGCGGGCACGACGACGCCGTGCAGAAGGCCGTGAAGTGGCTGAAGTCGGTGCAGAACGACGACGGCGGCTGGCCCTCGATGAGCGGCACGCCCAGCGACGCCAACTCCACCTCGGTGGTCATCGGTGCCCTCAAGGCGGCGGGCCTGAAGCCGGAGTCCGTCAAGAAGGGTGACAAGTCCCCGTACGACGCGCTGGTCTCCTTCCAGCTGGGCTGTGACGCGAAGGAGGGCGAGCGCGGCGCGTTCGCCTTCCAGCCCAAGGACGGCAAGCTGGCCCCGAACGCGGACGCCACGGCAGCCGCCGCGCTCGGCGGGCTGGGCCAGGGCTTCCGCGTCGACCCGGCCGGCAAGGACGTCAACGAGCCGGTCACGCCCCTGAAGTGCCCGGGCGGCGACCAGAAGCCGGACGCGAAGCAGGCCGCCGGGGCCGGCGCCGCGTACCTGGTCGCGCAGCTCGACGCGAACGGCCAGCACCTGAAGTCCGCGATGCCCGGCGCCGGGGACCAGCCCGACGTGGGCAACACCGCGGACGCCGTGGTGGCGCTCGCCGCGGGCTCGCACGGCGAGGCCGCGCAGAAGCCGCTGAAGTGGCTGGAGAAGAACTCGGCGGACTGGGCCGAGCAAGCAGGTCCCGCCGCGTACGCGCAGCTGGTGCTGGCCGCGCACGCCGCGGGCGGCGACCCGCGCCACTTCGGCGGCGCTGACCTGGTCGCCCAGCTCAACGCCACCGGCCCGAAGCCGGCCGGCAGCTCCGCGCCGTCCGCCGCCCCCGAAAAGGACGCGCAGGACCAGAACGAGCAGGGCGCCGGCGTGTGGTGGGTCTTCGGCATCGTCTTCGTCGCGTGCGTCGGCATCGGGTTCCTGATCAGCGGCCGCAAGAAGAAGAACGACAACTGATGCGACGCTCGCCACGGTCCCGCTCCGCCCGCCTCCTCGGCGCCCTGGCCCTGGCCGGTACGGTCACGGCCCTGGGCGCCGCGCCCGCCCAGGCCCAGGACTACCGCTACTGGTCCTTCTGGGACGGCCCGGCAGCGGGCGCCTCGGCGTCCAAGGACGGCGGCTGGTCGTACGCGACCGAGGGCCCGGCCACCTCCCGGCCCCGGGACGGTGCCGTGGCGGGCTTCCGCTTCACCGTCAGCGCCGGCTCGGCCGAGGCGAGCAAACCGCGCCGGGTGGCGGACTTCGCCGCGATCTGCGCGAAGACGCCCGCCGAGGACGGCAGGAAGCGCGTGGGGCTGGTCCTCGACTTCGGTACGAAGGCGGAGGCGCCGCGCGGCGAGACACCGCCGGACATCCGTACGGAGTGCGCGCGGCTGCCGGAGGACGGCACGGTCGGCGACGCGCTCGCCGCGGTCGCGGGTCCGTTGCGGTACGACGCGAACGCGCTGCTGTGCGCGATCTCGGGGTATCCGAAGGCGGGGTGCGCGGAGAAGGCGGAGCCGGGGGCGGGGGCCGGTTCCGGCTCGGGCTCGCCGGAGCCCGGGGGCTCCGGGAGCGCGTCCGCCGCCGGGAAGCAGGCGGACGGTGACGACTCGGGCGGTCCCTCCGCCGGGCTGATCGGCGGCATCGCGGCCGTGGTCGTCCTCGGCGTGGCGGCCGGGTGGCAGGCGCGCCGCCGCCGCGGATGAGCGCCCTCGCGCCCCGGGCCACCCGCTCCACCGCGCTGCACGCCGGCGCCTGGTGGCTGTGGGCGCTGGGTTTGGCCACCGCCGCGTCCCGGACCACCAACCCGCTGCTGCTCGGCCTGCTGATCGGGGTCGCGGGGTATGTCGTCGCGGCGCGCCGCACGGACGCGCCGTGGGCCCGCTCGTACGGCGCGTTCCTCAAGCTGGGCCTGCTGGTGATCGGCATCCGCCTGGTCTTCGCGTTCTTCCTCGGCTCCCCCATCCCGGGCACGCATGTGCTGGTCACGCTGCCGGAGGTGCCGCTGCCCGAGTGGGCGCGCGGTGTGCGCATCGGCGGCCGGGTCACCGCCGAGGCCATGCTGTTCGCCTTCTACGACGGGCTGAAGCTGGGCACCCTCCTCATCTGCGTCGGCGCCGCGAACGCCCTCGCCAGTCCGGCGCGCCTGCTGAAGTCGCTGCCGGGCGCGCTGTACGAGGCGGGCGTGGCGGTCGTCGTCGCGATGACGTTCGCGCCCAACCTTGTCGCCGACGTGCAGCGGCTGCGGGCCGCGCGCCGACTGCGGGGCCGCCCGGACCGCGGTTTCAAGGCGCTCCTCCAGGTCGGGCTGCCGGTTCTGGAAGGCGCGCTGGAACGCTCGGTGTCGCTGGCCGCGGCCATGGACGCGCGCGGCTACGGCCGTACGGCACAGGTCCCGCCCGCCGTACGGCACACCACCACCGCGCTCACCCTCGGCGGCCTGCTCGGAGTCTGCGCCGGCACGTACGGGCTGCTGGCCGACACGGGTGCGGCGTACGGCCTGCCGGTGCTGCTGGCCGGGCTGGCCGCGGCGCTCGGCGGGCTGTGGCTGGGCGGGCGCCGCTCCGTACGCAGCCGCTACCGGCCCGACCGGTGGGGCGTGCGCGCCTGGCTGGTGTCCGGGTCCGGCGTCGCGGTGGCCGCCCTGATGATCTGGGCGAACTCCGCCGACCCGGCCGCCCTGCACCCGCCCGCCGTACCGCTCACCGCGCCCGTCCTCCCGCTGTGGCCCGCGGCCGGTGTGCTGGTGGGGCTGCTGCCGGCGTTCGTCGCACCGCTGCCGCCGCGGGCGGAGCAGCCGGTGGAACCCGCGGAGCCCCTGGAGCCCTTGGAGAAGGCAGCCGGGCGGGTACGGGCAAGGAAGTCACCGGCGCCGGGCGCGCCGGGCGCGAAGCCGCACACGAAGGAGTCCCCCCAGTGATCCGCTTCGACCAGGTGTCGGTCACCTACGGGGACGCCGCCGAGCCCGCCGTCCAGGGCATCGACCTGACCGTGCCGGAGGGCGAACTGTGCCTGCTCGTCGGCCCGTCCGGCGTCGGCAAGTCCACCGTGCTGAACGCCGTCTGCGGGCTCGTACCGCACTTCACCGGCGGCACCCTGCACGGCCGCGTCACCGTGGCCGGGCGCGACACCCGCACCCACCGGCCGCGCGAACTCGCCGACGTCGTCGGCACCGTGGGGCAGGACCCGCTCGCCCACTTCGTCACCGACACCGTCGAGGACGAACTCGCCTACGGCATGGAGTCGCTGGGCCTGGCCCCGGACGTGATGCGGCGCCGCGTCGAGGAGACCCTCGACCTCCTCGGCCTCGCCGACCTGCGCGACCGCGCCATCACCACGCTCTCCGGCGGCCAGCGGCAGCGCGTCGCCATCGGCTCGGTGCTCACCACCCACCCCAAGGTGCTGGTCCTGGACGAGCCGACCTCGGCCCTCGACCCGGCCGCCGCCGAAGAGGTGCTCGCCGTACTGCAACGCCTGGTGCACGACCTCGGCACCACGGTCCTGCTGGCCGAACACCGCCTGGAGCGCGTCGTGCAGTACGCGGACCAGGTCATCCTGCTGCCCGCCCCCGGCGCGCCGCCGATCATCGGCGCACCCGCTGACATCATGGCCGTCTCCCCCGTCCACCCGCCGGTGGTGGCCCTGGGCCGCCTCGCCGAGTGGTCGCCGCTGCCGCTCTCCGTACGCGACGCCCGCCGCAAGGCGTCCTCGCTGCGGGAGCGGCTGGTGGGGGTGGAGCCGGGGGGTACGGGGCTGGAAGCCGCGGGCCGGAACGGCGCCGGGCCGGAGACGGTCGGTACGGAGACGGCCGGTGCGGACGCCGCGTCCGAGGCCGGGGCCGACGCCGGGGCCGGTTCTGCCGGGAGCGGTGGCGCCCGTAAGCGTCTGGGCTGGTGGCGGCGCCGGGAGGCCCGTACCGGTGCTGACGCGGGGGCTGCCCCCGGCGCACGGCCCGCGCCGGCCCCCGCCCCGCTCCCCGTCGCCGCCGACCGGCCCCTCGCCGCCGAGGCCGTGGGCCTGTCCGTACGGCGCGGCCGGATCGACGCCCTGCACCGCGTCGACCTGGCCGTACGCGCCGGCGAGACCATCGCCCTCATGGGCCGCAACGGCGCGGGCAAGTCCACCCTGCTCGGCACCCTCGTCGGCATGCACGAGCCCGCCGCCGGCTCGGTGCGCGTCGGCGGTGCGGCGCCGCACCGCACCGGCCCGCGCACGCTGCTGCGCCACGTCGGCCTCGTACCGCAGGAACCGCGCGACCTCCTGTACGCGGACACCGTCGCCGCCGAGTGCGCCGCCGCCGACCACGACGCGGACGCCGCCCCCGGCACCTGCCGGGGCCTGGTCACCCGGCTGCTCCCGGACGTGGCCGACGACACCCACCCGCGCGACCTCTCCGAAGGCCAGCGGCTCGCCCTCGCGCTGGCCGTCGTGCTCACCGCCCGCCCGCCGCTGCTCCTGCTCGACGAGCCGACCCGCGGGCTGGACTACGCGGCCAAGGGCCGTCTCGTACAGCTGCTGCGCGGGCTGGCCGCCGAGGGGCACGCGATCGTCCTGGCCACCCACGACGTCGAGCTGGCCGCCGAACTGGCGCACCGCGTCGTCATCCTCGCGGACGGCGAGATCGTCGCGGACGGCCCGACCGCCGAGGTCGTCGTCTCCTCGCCCGCCTTCGCGCCGCAGGTCGCCAAGGTGCTCGCGCCGCTCCCCTGGCTCACCGTCCCCCAGGTCGCGCACGCGCTGGAGGCGACGGCATGACCCGCCACGGCATGACTCGTCACAGCACGGCCCCCCACAACGGCCGCGACCGGCGCACCGCGGCGGACCGGCAGGTGCGGGCCGTACGGCTGGGGCCGCGGTCCGTCGCCGCGCTCGTGCTCATCTCGGTCATCGGCGTGATGGCCTTCGGATGGCCACTGCTGGCCGACTCCTCCTCCGGGCTCGCGCACTCCAAGGACGCGCCGTGGCTGTTCGCGGCCATGCTGCCGCTGCTGCTCGCCGTCGTCGTGGCCACGATCGCCGACACCTCGGCGGCCTCCGCCACCCGCGGCACGCCCAGCCTGGACGCGAAGGCCATCGCCATGCTCGGCGTCCTGGCCGCCGCGGGCGCCGCGATGCGCCCGCTCGGCGCGGGCACCGCCGGCATCGAGCCGATGTTCTTCCTGATGGTGCTGGCCGGGCGGGTACTGGGGCCGGGCTTCGGCTTCGTGCTCGGCTCGGTGTCGATGTTCGCCTCCGCACTGCTGACCGGGGGCGTGGGGCCGTGGCTGCCGTTCCAGATGCTGTCCATGGGATGGGTGGCGATGGGCGCGGGGCTGCTGCCGGGCCCGGACCGGCTGCGCGGACGCCGTGAGCTGGCCATGATCGCGGTGTACGGCGCGGTCTCCGCCGTCCTGTACGGCCTGGTCATGAACCTCCAGGGCTGGCCGTACATCGGCGGCATGACCTCCGGCGTCTCGTTCGTACCGGGCGACCCGCTGCCCGACAACCTGGCCCGCTTCGTGGCGTACTGCCTGGCGACCTCCCTCGGCTGGGACCTGCCCCGCGCCGCGGTCACCGTGATCCTCACGCTCACTCTGGGCGGCACCCTCCTCAAGGCCCTGCGCCGGGCGACACGGCGGGCGGCTTTCGACGTACCGGCGGCGTTCAGCACCCCGCAGCCCGAGGCCGGGCGGGGGCCGGTATCGGAAACACCGTCTCCGGACGCTGCCAAGTAATCGTGGGCGGCGCCGCGGGTACGGCCCCCAGCCGTACGCGCCCGATCCCCGCACCAGCTCCGTCAGCCGTAGTGCCCACCTGCGGGCTGAGCCCATTACGCCCCCCGTGCAACCCCACCCCCCTCCTGTGACCTCACGCACAGGACTTCCGTCACATACGACGGCCCTTCGTAGACCCGGCACCGCCCGCGACCCGCTCCCCGTCGGGCCACCACGGGCAGGACTTTCCACCCCGCATGCGAGATCCACTAGTACGAGCGGGTATTGCCACGCCCCCCGACCACTTCCCAGGGTGGATGTGTCGCCGAGAGCAGCGCACCTCTCCTCCCCCCGGGTGCGCCCTCGGCGACCCCCTTGCCCCCGACGGAAGGCTTCCCCTCCCGTGAGCGTCACCTCGTCCACGATCACCCGCCGTCTCGCCGCCCACAAGAAGGCCGCCGTCGCGGCCGGCGCCGTCGCCCTGGGCGCCTCGGCCGCGGCCTTCGGCGCCACCCCGGCCCAGGCCGCCACCCCGGCCCAGGCGCCGTCCGCCGCGACGGCGAGCGACGCGAAGGCCGCGGCGCACAAGCTGATCCCGGACCAGGCGCAGTACCAGTGCTTCAGCAACATCGTCGAGCGTGAGAGCGGCTGGGACCCGACCGCCACCAACCCGTCCAGCGGCGCCTACGGCCTCGTGCAGGCGCAGCCGGGCTCGAAGATGGCCTCGGCCGGCCCGGACTGGAAGACCAATCCGGAGACCCAGGTCAAGTGGGGCCTGGACTACATGAACTCGACCTACGGCAGCCCCTGCGCCGCCTGGGACTTCTGGCAGTCCCACAACTGGTACTGAGCCGGCACGGACCAGCACCGCACATCCGCACAGCGCGAAGCGGCCGACGCCCCTGGCGTCGGCCGCTTCGGTCTTCCCGGTCTTCCCGGTCTTCCCGGAAGGACCTCAGTCCGCGTCCGCCCGACGGGCACGGAACCACGTCACACCGACCAGTGCCGCGGCGATGTAGATCACCCCGGCGGCGGTGGTCACCGACTCGACGTACTGCTCGTAGCCGTCCGCGCGCAGCTCGACCGCCAGGAAGCCCAGCGCTGTGCCAAGCCCCGCGAGCGCACAGATCAAAGCCGCGAAGGGGGGCTTTGCCAATTCCATCTCCTCCAAAAGTGAGCCGACCCGGACGCCGCACGAGTGTACGTAAGGGCGTTTCAGCCAGCCGCGCCTACCCGGAGGGCCCGCGTCAAAACCCCGCCCCTCAGCTGCCGGTGGCCCCGTCGATCCGCTCGCGCAGCAGGTCCGCATGGCCGTTGTGCTGGGCGTATTCGGCTATCAGGTGGACGAGGACGCGGCGCAGGGACACCGGGTCTCCCGTACCCGCGTGAACACCCGTCGCGTCCAGGGACGGGGCGGCGGCCACGATGGCGCGGGAGTGCTCGCACTGCTCGCGCCAGAGCGCCAGGGCCTGTGCCGGGTCGCCGGACAGGTCGTCGAAATCCTGGTCGGGGTCCTCGTCGGAGTAGTGGAGCATCGGGACCTTCTCGCCCGCGAACTGGATGTGGAACCACCACCGTTCCACCCCGGCGAGGTGCCGTATCAGCCCGTGCAGGCTCATCCCGGACGGTGGCACCGACCGCTCCGAGAGCCGGTCGGCGGGCAGCCCCGAGCACTTCAGCCCGAAGGTGGCGCGATGCCACTCCAGATAGCCGGTCAGGATGTCCCGCTCGTCACCCACCAGCGGCGGACGCTGCCGCGTGCCGCCGTCGGCCGCCCACGCCGGCGCGTAGTGCACCGGCGGCGACACGGCCGGCGGTCCCCCTGCCTGAACCCCTGATTCGGTCATGAGCCGAGTGTGGCAGGGACCACTGACAACGCCCCCGAGCCGGCAGGGCGGCACCCCATCCCTTTCGTCGCACTTGTGATCCAATTACGGGATGAATGACACAAGTTGCGGACCGATTGGGGAACGCGGCGAGCAGGACCGGACGAGCGCGTCGCTGGGGCCGCTGGCGTGTGTCGACGGCCACTGGGTGGTGGGGGACTGCTTCCGGCCGGGCGGCCTCTGGCTGGAGTTCCGCCCCGACGGCATCTATCAGCACGCCCGTACCCCCTCCGACGAACTGCTGATTCCCTGGCCCAGGATCATGCTGGGCATCGGCTTCTCGCTGGGCGGCAAACACCCGCACCACGGTTCCGTGAGCCCGATGGGGACGATCGGCGGGCTTCCGGGCCCCTGGCAGGGGGTCGGCCGCGGTTATCTGCACATGACGCTGCGCCACCCGTACGAGGACTGGCTCGCCCCCTTCAACCGCCACCCCCACCGGTACCCCATGACCGAACTGGCGCTGTTCGAAGCGCTGCTCGGGCGCACCGGCGCCGCCAAAGAGCTGCACCGGCTCGGCGACGCGGAGTGGCTGAACCGCGCGGTCGGCCTGCTGAAGCGGCAGCGGCCCCGGACGGGCCGCGCCGTGCGCCAGGTGATGGGCGAGATCCTGGAGGAGGCGTGAGCCCCAGTCCCTCACAGCCGCTGGATGATCGTCCCCGTGGCCAGCCCCCCGCCCGCGCACATCGTGATCAGTGCGAACTCCTTGCCCGTACGCTCCAGCTCGTGCAGTGCGGTGGTGATCAGCCGGGCGCCGGTGGCGCCGACGGGGTGGCCCAGGGCGATCGCCCCGCCGTTGACGTTGACCTTCTCCAGGTCCTGGTCGAAGACGCGGGCCCAGGACAGCACGACGGACGCGAACGCCTCGTTGATCTCGACCAGGTCGATGTCCTTCAGGGACATCCCGGCCTTGCCGAGCACCGCCCGCGTGGCGTCGATCGGCCCGTCCAGGTGGTAGTGGGGGTCGGCGCCGACCAGGGCCTGCGCGACGATCCGGGCCCGCGGCCTGAGTTTGAGCGCGCGGGCCATCCGCTTGGACGCCCACATCACCGCGCAGGCCCCGTCCGAGATCTGCGAGCAGTTGCCCGCCGTGTGCACGGCGGTCGGCATGACCGGCTTGAGGCCGGCGAGCGCCGCCATGCTCGTGTCGCGTAACCCCTCGTCGCGGTCGGCCAGCCGCCACATGCCCTGCCCGGCGGCCTGCTCCTCCTCCGTGGTCGGCACCTGCACCGCGAATGTCTCGCGCTTGAAACGCTCCTCCGCCCAGGCCGCCGCGGCCCGCTCCTGCGAGAGCAGCCCGAGTACGTCGACGTCCTCGCGGGTCAGCCCCCGGTTGCGGGCGATCCGTTCGGCGGCCTCGAACTGGTTGGGCAGGTCGACGTTCCACTCGTCCGGCCAGGGCTTGCCAGGGCCGTGCTTGGAGCCGCTGCCCAGCGGCACCCGCGACATCGCCTCCACCCCGCACCCGATGCCGATGTCGATGACGCCGCCCGCGACCATGTTGGCGACCATGTGGTTGGCCTGCTGCGAGGAGCCACACTGGCAGTCCACGGTGGTCGCCGCGGTCTCGTACGGCAGGCCCATCGTCAGCCAGGCGGTGCGTGCCGGGTTCATGGACTGCTCGCCGGCGTGGGTGACCGTGCCGCCGACGATCTGTTCCACGCAGTCCGGCTGGATGCCGGTGCGGTCGAGCAGTTCGCGGTAGGTCTCGCCGAGCAGGTAGGCGGGGTGGAGGTTGGCGAGCGTGCCGCCGCGCTTGCCGATCGGGGTGCGTACGGCTTCGACGATGACGGGTTCCGCGGCCATGACTGACTCGTCCTCTCCTCGCGTCCCGCAGGACGTCCCGGCCCCCCGACGACAGAACTGGTACGCGTTCTAGTTCCCTGGACAGTCTCTTTGAGCCGCGACCGGAGGCGCAAGGGTGCTGCACGGGTCTTCCGCGCCCAACGGGCGGCGCCCGGCGCCGGTTTGCGCCGCGCGCCCCCTTGCCACGTATAGAACTCGTTACTACCTTCACGCAGTGAGCTGACGGCCCGTCAGGGCCGGCCGATCGCCGGTACTCACCGATCCGTACCGGTACGGGTACCGGGCCGGACCAGAGCTGGAGTCGCCGAGATGCCATGCCCCGCGCTGCCCGACGGGTTCGACTTCACCGACCCCGACGTCTACCAGAGCCGTGTACCGCTGCCCGAGTTCGCGCGGCTGCGGCGTACCACCCCCGTCTGGTGGAACGCCCAGCCGCACGGCATCGCCGGGTTCGACGACGACGGGTACTGGGTGGTGACCCGCCACGAGGACGTCAAGGAGGTCTCCACCCGGCCGGAGGTCTTCTCGGCGAGCACCAACACCTCGATCATCCGGTTCAACGCGGCCATGACCCGCGACCGGATCGACGTCCAGAAGCTGATCATGCTGAACATGGACCCGCCGGAGCACACCCGGGTCCGCCAGATCGTCCAGCGCGGCTTCACGCCCCGCGCCATCCGCGCCCTGGAGGACGCGCTGCGCACGCGCGCGCGGACCATCGTCGCCGAGGCGCGGCGCAAGGAGTCCGGCGACTTCGTCACCGATGTCGCCTGCGAACTGCCCCTCCAGGCCATCGCCGAGCTGATCGGCATCCCCCAGGACGACCGGGCCCGGATCTTCGACTGGTCGAACAAGATGATCGCGTACGACGATCCGGAGCTGGCCATCACCGAGGAGGTCGGCAGCACCGCGGCGGCCGAGCTGATCTCGTACGCGATGAACCTGGCCGCGGCCCGCAAGGAGTGCCCCGCCCGGGACATCGTCAGCCGGCTGGTCGCGGCGGAGGACGAGGGCAACCTCGCGTCCGACGAGTTCGGGTTCTTCGTCCTGCTGCTGGCCGTCGCGGGCAACGAGACCACGCGCAACGCGATCACGCACGGCATGCACGCGTTCCTGACGCATCCCGACCAGTGGGAGCTGTACAAGCGCGAGCGGCCGCGGACCACGGCCGAGGAGATCGTGCGCTGGGCGACGCCCGTCGTCTCCTTCCAGCGCACGGCCACCCAGGACACCACCCTGGGCGGCGCGCGGATCGGCAAGGGGCAGCGCGTCGGCCTCTTCTACGCCTCCGCCAACCACGACCCCGAGGTCTTCGAGCACCCGGAGACGTTCGACATCACCCGCGACCCCAACCCCCACCTGGGCTTCGGCGGGGGCGGCCCGCACTTCTGCCTCGGCAAGTCGCTCGCCGTCCTGGAGATCGACCTGATCTTCCAGGCCATCGCCGACGCGATGCCGGACATCGCCCTCGCGGGCACCCCGCGCCGGCTGCGGTCGGCGTGGCTCAACGGGGTGAAGGAGCTGCGGGTCCGGTACGTGTAGCGGCGCACCGGCCCGCCCCGGGTCCCGCGGCGCTTTTGCGCCTCCTGTGGTTCCTTCGGTCCTCAACCTTGCCAACGGCTACTGGCAGACTTACATTCAACTCGCCAGTAACACCGGCCAGTTCTCCACAGCCTTCACGTGATCCCCACGTGTCCCCACATCCTGGCCCGGTGCCGGCATCTTCCCCCACAACTCTCGGCAGCGCGATCCACCGCACTTCGAAGGGGACCACTCTCATGAAGGACGCACACGGCAGACATGTCACGGGGCGGGTGAGCTGGCGCAAGTTCGCCGTGCTGTCCGTCCCGGCCTTCGCCGGGACCGCCGCACTGGCCATCGCCCTGGCCAACGGCGCGCTGGCGGCCTCGTTCGCCGTCTCGGGCCAGCAGTTCAAGGTGTCCGCCGCCTCCCTGGAGGGCGACGGGTTCGCCCAGTACGGCGGCGTCGACCAGAACGCCCGGGGCGACCTGCTGCCGGTGGCCGTGACCGCCATCAAGAAGGCCGACCTGCACAAACTGTGCCAGTCGGTGGTCACCACGCTGCCGGTCATCGGCGACATCTCGCTCAACCTCACCGCGGGCGGCGGCAAGACGCCGGTCAAGGCGACCGACCTCTTCGTGGACGCGACCCAGCTCTCCGGCAACGCGTCCTTCAACAACATCGAGATCGGCCGGGACGCCTCCACCCTCGACAAGGGCCCCGCGACCGCGCAGGGCATGCAGGACCTGTTCGCCCAGCAGGCCGACGACGTCAGCATCACCAACCTCAGGCAGACGGCCTGGGCGACCAACGCCGGCACCTTCCGGCTGTCCGGCCTGAGCATGAAGATCTCCAAGGGCAAGAAGGAATGCTTCTGACCGGGCAGGGCACCTGGCGGCGCGGGTGGGCGGCCTGGCGCCGCTGGCGCAAGGGCCGTCCCTTCTGGGGCGGACTGGCGGCCGTCGTCGCCGGTGCGGAGATCTGCGCCATCCCGCTCGCGCCGCTGAAGGTCATGCTCCAGCAGGGCATCGCCGGGATACCGTCCGTCCTGATGGGCCTGGTGATGATCCTGATGGGCCTGTCCGCGTGGTTCGCGCCGCACTACCGGGGGCTGGCGGGCGTCCTGACCGTCCTGGTCTCCGCCGCCGCGCTGGTGATGTCCAACCTCGGCGGATTCCTGTTCGGCACCATCGTCGGCATCCTCGGCGGCGGCCTGATCTTCGCCTGGCAGCCCCGTCCGCTGCCGGAACCGGACGCGGACGGCGCCCCGGCGGAGACGGAGCCGTCCGACGGCGGGGCGGCGCCGTCCCCCACGCAGCCCCGCGGCTGACCTGCGGGCCGGGCCACACCGGCCGGGCCGTACGCGTACGTCAGGGTCGTCGTACGCGTACGGCCGGACCGCCGCACCGGTACGGCCCGGCGGTGGCGCCCGCACGGCCCGGCTTCTCGTACCCGTACGGCCCCGGCCCTCGTACCCGTACGCCCAGTTCGCCGCACCCTTGCGCAACCTCCGCACCCCCCTCAACCCGCAGGTGCCGCCGCGCCCAGCGCCGGCCCCTGCGCGGCCCCTCCGTACGGGCGGGGCCACCGCACCACTCCACCGCTCGCAGAAGGAGATTCGCGATGACGCACAGACCCGCACGCTCTCGCGCAGATCACTCCCGTGCCCGGCGGCCGCGCGCCCTGCTCGCCGCCGGTACGGGAATCCTCGCGACCGCGTCCCTCTCCCTGGCCCTGACCGGCTCGGCCACCGCCCAGCCGACCGGGGCGCGGCCCGCCGCCGGTTCCACCACCGTCACACCGGCCGGGCACGCCTACGCCGCCGACCTCAGCGGCAAGGCCACCTTCAAGGCCGGCTCGGTGACGGTGACCTGCACCGTCTCGCACGCCGCCGGCCAGGTACCGGACGCCCCGGGCAACACCAACGCCTCGGGCCCGGTCAGCAGCACCCTCTCGGCGCCCACCTACAGCTCGTGCACCACGAGCATGCCGGGCGTCAGCGCCACCATCCAGACCTCCGGCGACTGGGGCGTGTCCATGCAGCACGGCGCGCCGAGCACCGCCGGACTGACCATCCCGACCGGTGGTTTCGTCCTGAAGACCAGCGGTCTGGCCAGCTGTACGGTGACCGCGGCGCCCACCGCCGCGGCGACGGTGAACGGCGCCTGGACCAACGGCGCGCCGTCGAGCCTGGTGTTCACCAACGCCGCCGTGCCGGTCAAGGTCGTCGGCGGCTTCGGCTGCCCGACCAGCGCGACGACCTCGCTGTTCAACGCGACGTACAAGGTCGCGGACACCACCGACCCGGCGTCGCAGATCACGGTCACCGAATGACGGCCGGCACCGTCTGACGGCCGTCACCCGTTGTCCGGCCGTCCGGCCGTTGCCCTCACCCGCCGGTGAGGGCAACGGCAACCGTCACCACGCCGCTCACCAGCACCACCGCCGCGGCCAGGAATGCCGTGACGAGCCTGCGCCGCAGTTCCCGGTACACGCCCTCGTACTCGGCGCGCAGTTCTCCACTGCGGGCCGCTGCCCGACGGAGATATGCGCGGGAGATCTCCAGCTGGTCGGCCTGGTACTGCCGCTCGACCTCCGCGCGTTGCGCCCGCGTCAGCCACGGCAGCCGGTCGCCGAATTCCCTGGCCCTGGTGCGTGCCCGGTCCTTCTCGGCCTCCCAGAGCAGAAACCCCTCGATCTCGTTGATCGCCTCGGCCGTGCTCACCGGTGTACCACCGCTCATACCAGCGCACCTCGTTCCTTCTCCCGGCCCAGTTCGGGGGCCCCGACCTCGGGATGGTGCAGGTCGAAGGCCGGGGATTCGGAACGGATACGGGGCAGGGCGACGAAATTGTGGCGGGGCGGCGGGCAGGAGGTGGCCCATTCCAGCGAGCGGCCCCAGCCCCACGGATCGTCGGCCGTCACCTTCTGCCCGTACTTCGCGGTCTTCCAGACGTTGTAGAGGAACGGCAGTATCGACAGGCCGAGGACGAACGAGAAGATGGTCGAGACGGTGTTGAGAGCCGTGAACCCGTCGGCGGCCAGGTAGTCGGGAATGCGGCGCAGCATGCCTTCGGCACCCAGCCAGTGCTGGACGAGGAAGGTGCCGTGGAAGCCGGCGAACAGCGTCCAGAAGGTTATCTTGCCGAGCCGTTCGTCCAGCATCTTGCCGGTGAACTTCGGCCACCAGAAATGGAATCCCGCGAACATCGCGAAGACGACCGTGCCGAAGATGACGTAGTGGAAGTGGGCGACGACGAAATAGGAATCCGTGACGTGGAAGTCCATCGGCGGGGAGGCCAGGATGACGCCGGTCAGACCGCCGAAGGTGAAGGTGATCAGGAAGCCCACGGCCCAGAGCATCGGTGTCTCGAAGGACAGCGAGCCCTTCCACATCGTGCCGATCCAGTTGAAGAACTTCACCCCGGTCGGCACCGCGATCAGGAACGTCATGAACGAGAAGAACGGCAGCAGGACGCCGCCCGTGGCGTACATGTGGTGGGCCCAGACCGTCACGGACAGTCCGGCGATGGAAATGGTCGCGGCGATCAGGCCGATGTAGCCGAACATGGGCTTGCGGGAGAAGACCGGGATGACCTCGGAGATGATGCCGAAGAACGGCAGCGCGATGATGTACACCTCGGGGTGGCCGAAGAACCAGAACAGGTGCTGCCAGAGCAATGCGCCGCCGTTGGCCGCGTCGAAGACGTGCGCCCCGAATTTACGGTCCGCCTCCAGCGCAAAGAGGGCCGCCGCCAGTACGGGGAAAGCCAGCAGGACGAGCACGCCGGTCAGCAGCACGTTCCAGGTGAAGATCGGCATCCGGAACATCGTCATGCCGGGGGCGCGCATACAGATGATGGTGGTGATGAAATTGACCGCGCCCAGGATCGTGCCGAAGCCGGACAGCGCAAGTCCCATGATCCACATATCGCCGCCGATCCCCGGGGAATGCACGGCGTCGGAGAGCGGGGCATAGGCGAACCAGCCGAAGTCGGCCGCGCCCTGCGGCGTCAGGAATCCGCCGACCGCGATCAGCGAGCCGAAGAGGTACAGCCAGTACGCGAACATGTTCAGCCGGGGAAAGGCGACATCGGGCGCGCCGATCTGCAACGGCATGATCCAGTTCGCGAAACCGGAGAACAGCGGCGTCGCAAACATCAGCAGCATGATCGTGCCGTGCATCGTGAACGCCTGGTTGAACTGCTCGTTCGACAGGATCTGGTGGCCGGGCCGGGCCAGCTCGGCGCGCATCACCAGCGCCAGCAGACCGCCCACGCAGAAGAACGCGAACGAGGTGATCAGGTACAGCGTGCCGATCGTCTTGTGGTCGGTGGTCGTCAGCCACTGCACGGGGGACTTGTCGACGGGGGACTTGGACTTCATGCCCCGTAGGTGTCCGGGGCCGGAGCGAACTTCACCGCAAGAGGGTGTGAAGATCTCAGGCGTGCCGGACACCAACAGATCATGAGCAAGGACGCAGCCCCCGACGACGGTTCCGGCGGGGTCACCGGCGAGGAGAGCGCCCAGGGCGGCGGCAGGGACGTCGACGGGGCCTTCGCCGACGCCTACCGCGCCCACTACTGGGCCGTCAGCCGCTTCGTCGCCCGGCGGCTGGACGACGACCGGGCGGACGACGTGGAGGAGGTGGTGGCGGAGGTCTTCTCCATAGCCTGGCGGCGCCGGGCCGAGCTGCCGGAATCGCCGCTGCCCTGGCTGTACGGCGTGGCCCGCAACTGCCTGTCGAACACGGTGCGCGGCTTCGGCCGCTACCGGCGCCTGCTGCACCGCCTCGGCAACCACGAGGCCGCGCACCGCCGCCAGACCGTGGACAGTCCCGACGCGGAGCGGCCGGGCTCCTGGGTGCACGAGGCCCTGGAGCGCCTCTCCCCCGCCGATCAGGAAGTCCTGCGCCTGACGGCCTGGGAGGAACTGACCCTCCAGGAACTGGCCGTCACCCTGGACTGCAGCCAGAGCGCAGCGGCGATGCGGCTGCACCGGGCCCGCAACCGGCTCCGTACACAGATCGAGCGCCTGCGCCGGAAGGCGGGTCCGGAGCCGCCACGCCCCCGCGCACACCGTACGACCGCACGACCAGCCCTGCCCGCACCCGCGGTGCCGACCCGAGCCGGAGGCCGCAGCCTTGACTGACGAACTGGAGCTGCTGCGGCAGGCCGATCCCGTACGGTCCGACGAGGGGCCCTGGCGTGACCGCCCGCTGACCGCGCGCGCCGAACACCGCCTGGCCGAGCTGATGCGCGCCGAAGCGCCGGAGCGCACGCCCGACCCCGCGCCGGCGCCCGAGCGGCCCGAACGCACCGCCCGCGCCCCCCGCCCCACGCGCCGTACCCGCCGTCTCCTCATCGGCGCCACCGCCGCCTCGGCCGCCGTACTCGCCGTCCTCACCCTCACCTTCTCCGGCGCCGGTACGACACCGGCGGCGGCCGCCCCCACCGCGCTCGTCGTACAGCGCGACGCGCCCGCCATCCCGCTGGACGAGGTGGCGCGGCAGGCGGAGGCGTACGCCCGCGTCCAGCGCAACGCGCCCAAGCCGCACCGCGGCAGCCACCTCCAGAGCTGGTACCTGAGCATGCAGACGGGCCCCGACGCCAAGCCGCCGGTCACCGTGCCCGAGGAGCGGATCACCCGCTGGAACCCGGACGGCAGCGGATCGGAGCTGGTGGTCGCGACCGATCCGCGGCACCCCGGCCGCCCGGTGATCAACGACGCGGACGGGGAGTGGCGCACCGTCAACGACGGCAAGGTGCTGCACCGCAAGACGTATCCGGCGGGCACGCGCCTGGACGACCCGGCCACCGGCGAGGGCACGCTGCCCGCGCGCCCGCCCGCCGACCCCGACGAACTGCGCGCCTATCTGGCCACGTTCTACAGCGGCGCCGGCACGAAGACACAGCCCCTCCTGATGGCCCTCTCCTCGTTCCTCCAGGAGTGGACCCCGGGCCCGCGCGAGTCGGCGGCGCTGGCCCGGATGCTGTCCAGGGCGCCGGACCTGCGCCCGGCCGGCCAGGTCGTCGACCGGCTCGGCCGGCGGGGCCAGGCGTACGCGTACCACGGCGAGGACACGTCGGACGGGTCGATGGACGGCACGCTCCAGCTGGTCATCCTCGATCCGGAGACCGGCCGGGTCCTCGGGATGGAGACGACGTTCACGAAGGACCTCCCCGACTTCAAGATCAAGTCGGGGGACGTGCTGTCGTACGAGGCGTGGATGCCGTGAGGTGCCCCTGACGACGACCCTGCCCTCGGCCGGCTCAGTGACCGAGCCGGTCGAGGGCCTGCTGCGGGTAGCGCGCGCCCGCCACGGCCCCGGCAGGCACCGCCGCGCGCAGCCGGGCCTCCTGCTCGGCGGTGAGGGTGAGTTCGGCAGCGGCGGCGTTCTCTTCCACGTAACGCGCGCGCTTGGTGCCGGGGATCGGCACGATGTCCTCCCCCTGCGCCAGCAGCCAGGCCAGCGCAGCGCGCGCTGGGGGTACGCCGATCTCATCCGCGACAGCGCGCACGGCACGGACGAGCGCCAGGTTGCGCGTGATGTTCTCCTCGGAGAACCGCGGCCAGCGAAGCCGGTTGTCCGCCTCGCTCAGCTCCTCGCGGGAAGCGAGCGCGCCCGCGAGCATGCCGCGCCCGAGCGGCGAGTACGCCACGACCGTGACGCCCAGTTCGCGGCAGGTGGCGAGCATGTCGCCCTCGACGACGTCCCGGGTGAACAGCGAGTACTCCAGCTGCACCGCGCTGATCGGATGCACGGCGTGGGCCTTGCGCAGCGTCCCGGGACTGACCTCCGACAGCCCCAGCTGCCGCACCTTCCCCGCCGCCACCAGCTCCGCCATCACGCCGACGGTCTCCTCGACCGGCACGGCCGGATCGCGGCGGTGGGCGTAGTAGAGGTCGACACACTCGACGCCGAGCCTGCGCAGCGAGGCGTCGCAGGCCACGGGTACATACGCGGGCGAGGTGTCGACGGCGTCGACCCGCCCGGTCGCGGGGTCGTGCCGCAGCCCGAACTTGGTCGCGAGCACGACGGCGTCCCGCTTGCCCCGGCCGCGCAGCCAGCCGCCGACGAACTCCTCGTTCGCGCCGCGTCCGTAGGCGTCGGCGGTGTCGAGAAACGTCATTCCCAGCTCGGCGGCCTGGTCCAGCGCCCGCCGCGCCTCGGCCGGATCGGCGGGCCCGTACGCGACGGACATGCCCATGCACCCGAGCCCGACCGCCGAGACGGCCGGTCCCTTCTGCCCGCCGAGCCGCCGGTACCTCATGGCGTTCCTCCCCCACTCGCTGAATTCGGCTGCGCCGGGGCCCGGCACACAGATGAACACGCGGAGCGACAGGGCGGCGGCGTGTGGTGATCGTAACCACGAAGGGTCCGCCGAGTGGCGGAGTGCCGCCGGGTGGCCGATGCTGGACGGGCGCGACGATCCGGCGGCGCGGCAGGGACACTGCCGCGCCGCTCATGCGTTCCAGGCTCAGGCCAGCGGTACGTTCACGCAGGCCAGGCGGGCGCCCGCGGTTCCCGCGTGCCCCGGTTCGGTGTGCGTTCCGTGTTCGTGGACGACCACGGAGCGGGCCTCTCCGTAGCGGACGTGCCAGGCGACCTTGGCGGTCGAGGAGCCGCGGCCGTCCTCGTCGGTCTTCATGTCGAGCCAGACCTCGTTGCGGGGGTTCGCGTAGGCGGGGTCGGTCGAGGGCTGCACCGGGTCGGGGACGTTCTGGTAGTGCGGGCCGGAGTCGTTGGGCTTCGGACCGCAGGGCTTGGTGTGGACATGGGCGCCGTACGTACGGTCGGGCACCAGCCCGGACAGGCGCAGGGAGACGGCCGTACGGGCGTCCTTGCCGGAGCCGTACCGCTTCTCCACGACCGTGACCCGGCTGCCCTCGGGCACCAGGGCCTGGTCGTAGGTGACGGCCTCGCCCGTCGGGGACGCCGCGAAGTGCGCGCGGACGGTCACGCTGGTGCACTGCACTCCCATGGCCGGCGCGGCGGCCGGCGCCATTGCCAGTGATGCGGTCAGCACTGCCGTAGCGATAGACATGCGACGCACCCTCGCGTCCCGGTACGGCAAACGGAACCGGGTATCCGGTCAAGCGGGGCGTACGGGGGAATTATGGAAGGCGGGTTTGGGGAGCGGTCCGCGGGACACACGGGGTGCGGGTGACGGGCGGCCCGACGTGGGGCGGAAGCGGCCGGCGAGGTTCGGGAAAACTTTTTCCGCAAGAGCCGCATACATCCGTGAGGACTGGGCAGGGTCAGGTCCGTGCGCTGCATATGTGGTACAACACGGGGCAATTCGGTTGCGATGATCGCCGCGAGATGGATCACATCCATAAAGGCCGAATAAAGACCCCCGGGACGCCGTTTCCCCTGCAAGCAGCGGGGTTGACCACACTTACGCGATCACCCGTGCACTGTCCGTGATGACCCGCTCTGCACCTATGGTCGACCTTTGCCCGTCACGCCATGGCGGGCGAGGCCCGCCCCGGCGGGTGTTCCATGCAGTCGTCCCAGAGAGCGCAGGCGAGCGAGCACGTGCCGACGCAGTCACCCGTCGCACAGCGGACCCGTACCGGTGGTCCCGAAACCGATCCGGCCGATGCGGCCGACGCGGTCGAGCCGGAGAAAACGGAGAAGCGGGGGAAGGGCGGCGACGACATCACGGTCGTCGATCCGTCCATGGTCAAGCGGGCCGTCTCGGCGGCCGCGGTCGGCAACGCGATGGAGTGGTTCGACTTCGGCGTCTACAGCTACATCGCGGTCACGCTGGGACAGGTCTTCTTCCCGTCCGGCAACCCGACCGCGCAGTTGCTGTCGACGTTCGGCACCTTCGCCGCGGCGTTCCTGGTCCGCCCCATCGGCGGCATGGTCTTCGGTCCGCTCGGCGACCGCATCGGCCGGCAGAAGATCCTGGCCATCACGATGATCATGATGGCGGCGGGCACCTTCGCCATCGGCCTGATCCCCTCGTACGCCTCCATCGGCGTCTGGGCGCCGATCCTGCTGCTGGTCGCCCGGCTGGTCCAGGGCTTCTCCACCGGCGGCGAGTACGGCGGCGCCTCGACCTTCATCGCCGAGTACGCGCCCGACAAGAAGCGCGGCTTCATGGGCAGCTGGCTGGAGTTCGGCACGCTCGCCGGTTACGTCGGCGGCGCCGGCCTGGTCACGCTGCTGACCGCGGTCCTCAGCCACGACGCGCTGCTCTCCTGGGGCTGGCGCCTGCCGTTCCTGATCGCGGGCCCGATGGGCATCATCGGCCTCTATCTGCGGATGCGGCTGGAGGAGACCCCGGCCTTCGCGCAGCTGGAGAAGGAGGCGCGGACCAAGGAGAAGGAGCGCCGGGCCGCCGAGAAGAAGCTCGGCCTGCGCGAGATGATCTTCGGCCAGTGGCGCGCGATGCTGCTCTGCGTCGGCCTGGTCCTGGTCTTCAACGTCACCGACTACATGCTGCTGTCGTACATGCCGAGCTATCTGACCTCGGAGCTGAAGTACGACGAGACGCACGGGCTGCTGGTCGTGCTGGCCGTCATGGTCGTGATGATGTGCGTCCAGCCGTTCGCGGGCCGGCTCACCGACCGCTTCGGGCGCCGCCCGGTCATCGCGACCGGCTGCGTCGGCTTCCTGGTGCTGTCCGTACCGGCCCTGCTGCTGATCCGCCAGGGTTCGCTGGCCGGCATCGCGCTGGGCATGGCCGTCCTCGGCCTGCTGCTGGTGTGCTTCACGTCCACCATGCCTTCCACGCTGCCCGCGCTCTTCCCGACGAAGGTGCGCTACGGCTCGCTGTCCATCGGCTTCAACGTGTCGGTGTCGGTCTTCGGCGGTACGACTCCGCTGGTGGTGACCGCGCTGATCGGCGCCACGGGCAACAACATGATGCCCGCGTTCTACATGATGGCCGCCGCCGTGGTCGGCGGGATCGCGGTCCTGCTGATGACGGAGAGCGCGTGCAAGCCGCTGCCGGGGTCGCCGCCTGCGGTGGAGACGGAGTCGGAGGCGCGCGCGCTGCGCAAGGCCGCGAAGTCCGCTGCGGGGGCCGGTTCGGCCGCCGGCAAGCGGCGGGTGGCGGAGTCGCCTGCCTGACGAGGCCGCTACGGCCCCCCGTAACAAACGCCGGTGCGCGAGGACGAAGGGTCCTCGCGCACCGGCGTTTGTGGCGTCTGCCCCCGTCCCCGCCCCCGCTCTACGTGTCGCTCGGGCGGTACGGACGCTCCCATTCGCCGTTGTCACACGTACGCCCCGACGGGTCCTTCTGGCCGTGTGCGTAGACCCCCTCGCCCGATGTCGCGCCGGACGGCGACGGGAAGAAGCTCGTGTACGCGACGCGGCAGCTGTAACCGCCGCCCGCCTGATCGTGCTCGGGGCACGCCAGCGCGGCGGGCACGGCGGCCAGTACGGTGCCGGCGGCGGCCACCGTCACCACCGCGGCGCGGGTGAACTTCCGCAGGGGATATCCGTAAGACGCGGAACCCCCGCGACTCGGAGACAAGGCAGACATGCGGCTCAAGGGCTTCCCTTTCCTTCACCGGGCCGCACCCTCGCGCGCCCTGATGAGCCCCATGCTGGCCGGAATCGGGCACCCGGCCCCGGCCACACTCCGGCGCCCCGGCGGCTGCGACTCCAACAGCGGACACGGCCGTAACCAGCGCGCCGTCACACCCGTTGGACTCCCCCGGAACGCACTCCGTCACTGCTCCACGAGCCGTACGAACGGTATGTGCTCACCCGCCTGCCGATAGCCCTCCGCCGTGCCGTCGACCTCGAATTTCATGTATGCCGTCAGCGACTTGGCCGCCTTGGGATTCTTCGCCGCATAGCGCGCCATGATCCGGCCGCCCTCCTCGGCGGGCAGGAAGTGCGCGATGACGGCGCACCGGCGGCGGCCGACCTGGATGGTGGCGCGGGGCTGTTCCTGGAGGTTGCGGTACCACTGCGCGCCCGGGCCGAAGCCGGAGGCCAGCGTCCAGGTGCGGGCCTGCCGGTCGTACGCCACGACTTCCAGGACGACCCGGCGGGTCTTGCCCGACGTACGGCCGAGGTGTTCCAGAAGCAGCAGCCGCCTGCCGAATATCCCGCCGAGGCCGAGCCGGTAGAGGTGGATCGGCGCGCGGAAGGCGAGCCGCTTCCAGCCGGTCGGCCGCTCCGGACGCCCCACTGCCCGCGCCGCCGGCGGCGTTTTTGACGGCCCCTGCCCCGATGCTGAGTTCGACATACTCCGACGCTAGCCCCACCCACTGACAACCGGAGGACCCGCAACCGGCCGAGCTGGAGCGCGACGGTCCGCAATCACCACGAGGGAAGCACCGGCGCGCACCAGCGTTCAAGACCGGGCTCCGCTTCCGTACGAAACTGGCCACATGAGCACGGACATATCCACTGGAACAGCCGGCGAGACACCCGCCGGAACCCCTGAACGCTTCCCCACCAAGATCGCCATCGTGGTCCGCGAAGACCTGGCCGGCTGGCAGAAGCTGAACGTCACGGCGTTCCTCGCGAGCGGCATCGCCCACGCCGACGACGCCATCATGGGCAAGCGCTACGAGGACGGTTCGGGAAACGACTACCTCGCACTGTTCCGCGAGCCCGTACTGTGCTTCACCGCCGACCCGGCCGGCCTGGCCCGTACCCGCGCCCGCGCCCTCTCCCGCGAACTGCCCACCGCCCTGTACACGGCGGACATGTTCACCACCGGCAACGACGACGACAACCGCGCGGTGGTGCGCGCCGTCCCCGCCGACGCCCTCGACCTGGTGGGCGTGGCGGTCCACGGCCCCCGCAAACAGGTCGACAAGGTGATCAAGGGGCTGAAGCTGCACGGCTGACGCGGATCGTGGCGGTGGGTGGTGGCCCTGCGCTCCATTCACCGGACGGCATGCGGCACGATGTCCGGTATGAGCATCGTGAAGATCAATGTGCTGACCGTGCCCGCCGAACAGCGGGAGGTCCTGGAGAAGCGCTTCGGCGCGCGGGCCGGTTCCGTGGAGTCGTCGGACGGGTTCGAGTGGTTCGAGCTGCTGCGCCCGCTGGAGGGCACCGACCAGTATCTGGTCTACACCCGCTGGCGGGACGAGCAGGCGTTCCAGGCGTGGATGGAGGGGCCGATGAAGGCCGCGCACCAGGGTGGCGGCGCGGAGGGCGGCGAGCGGCCCAAGCCCGCCGCTTCCGGGTCCACGCTGTGGTCGTTCGAGGTCGTGCAGCAGGCCGGGCCGAAGGAACAGGGCTGAGCTGAACGGCCGGGCGACCGGGCGCCTCAGAAGTCGAGCAGGCGCTGGGCGGTTTCCCGGTAGTGGCGCAGGGCGACGCGGAGCTGTTCGGTGTCGGCGGCGCCCTGCTCCCAGGTCGCGCGCAGGGAGCGGCGGCGGGCGGCCAGGGCCTCCGGGAGGAGGGCGGCCAGTTCCTCGTAGAGACCGTCGGCTTCCTGTACGGCCTCGCGGGGGCGGTCGACGAAGCCGTTGACGGCGTGGTCGAGCCGCTGCCGCAGCTTCTCCCGGGCCTCGGCGGGGAGCAGCGGTTCGGCGGACCCCGCCATACCGGGTGTGCCGGACTGTTCCGGCGTGCCCGCCGGGTAGTCGGTTTCGGTGCCGGGCAGGCCCGCGTACACCCCGGGGACGCTCTCGGCGCCGGACGTGGTGGTGGGCGGCGGGGCGGCCGGCTGCTGCGCGCTACCGGTGCCCTCGTATGCCGCCGCGCCGCGCTCAGGAGGCGGCATGCCCTCGCTCGCAGCGCGCTCTTCGGGTGTGCCGGCGGGTCCGGTCCCGCGCTCGTCGTACGTACTCATCGCGCACCGCCTTCCGCAGTGTCGTGCCCGTGGCCGCGGCCGTGCGTCCAGGGGGAACGCATCCGGTCGCCGAACCGTCGGGTGGTGGACGTGGGGTGCCGGTGGCCGGGGTGGCCGTCCCGGCTCTCATGTCCGCTTCCGTACCGGCCGTCGGCCTCGCGCGCGTGGGCGGCTCCGGGGCCGTGGCGCCGGCGGCCGTGCGGGGCGGCGGACCCGTCGGGACCCGCCTTGAGCAGTTCGTTGAACAGCACGCGCGTGTTCACCACGGCCGCGCGCAGTTCCTCGGTGCCGGCGGCGTTCTCGGGGCGGTTGTTCCGGGCGCGTACGGCCGTCTCGTGGGCCTTGCGGTAGCCGTGGACGCCGTGCGCGTGGTGGACGGAGAGGGCGTCGGTCTGCTCGTCGTAGGTGTCGGCGGGGTAGCCGAGTTCGCGGGCGAGGCGGCCGAGCAGCAGGTCGGCCTCGACGACGGCCTGTTCGGGCTCGTCGACGAAGCGCCGCTGTACGGCCTCCCACCGCTCCTCGTACTGGATGCGCAGTTCAGCGGTGAGCGGCTGCGGGCGGAACGCGCCGTGACGGTCCAGCCGCTGGTTCAGCTCGCGTTCGGCGGCCGCGGTGTCGCCGTCGTGCACGGCGACGGCCCGCTCGTACTCGGGGCCGAAGCGCCGGCGCAACCCTCTGCTGCCGCTGCGGGCGACCTTGGCGCGCGCCATCAGGACGAGGGCGGCGATCACGAGAAGTGCCACGATGGGGACGATGATGAGAGTGATGGACATACGGGGCGGGTTGCCCCGCCCTTGGAGGCCAAACACCGCCTGGTGACGGGGCGTTGAGGGCCGAGCAGTGGGTGCCGGAGGATATTCGGGCGCGCCGCCCGCGCACCACCGGCACAATGCCGCCATGACCGACACCGCGACCCCGCACCGCCCCGAGACCTGGCAGCTCTCGGTCGAGCCCGACGACTCCCCCGTCGCCACGGCCCTGTTCCGCGAGTACTACTCCGAGGTCGCGGCGCGCTACCACGTCGTGCACGGGTTTCCGCCGATCACGCCGGAGGAGATCGACGAGGGCGTGGCGGAGTATCCGGTGGGGCAGTTCGTGCCGCCGCGCGGCGAATTGTTCATCGTGCGGCAGGGCGGGGAGGCCGCCGGATGCGGCGGGCTGCTGCTGCTCGACGGCGGGCGTACGGCGGAGCTGAAGCGGGTGTTCATCCGCAAGCCGTGGCGTGGGCGGGGAGCCGCGGGCGCCCTGATGCGCGGCCTCGAACGGCGCGCGGCGGAACTGGGCGCCGGACGGCTCCGGTTGGACACCCGGAGCGACCTGGTGGAGGCCGTCGCGATGTACCGGGCGTTCGGGTACGGGGAGATTCCCGCGTACAAGGAGGACCCGTATTCGGATCTCTTCTTCGAGAAGGCGGTGTCCTGAGGCGCGCGCCGCTCAGCGTGGTGCCGCCCCCGGCCGCCACCTCCAGGGCTCCTCGCCGTGCGGGCTCTCCGCGTCCGAGCCGCACAGTTCCGCCGACAGCTCGTCGACCAGTTCCGTGAGGTCGGTCGGCCGGTCCTCGGTCCACCAGTCGCCGAGCAGTTCGGCCAGCGACGCGCGGCGGGCGGCGGACAGCCGTTCCGCGACCGCGCGGCCCCGGTCGGTGAGGACCAGCGGCAGCCCCTCCCGTACGGCCAGGCCGCGTTCCTCGATCTGCCGGGTCGCCTCGGCGATCACGCGGAGCGGCACGATGCTGCGCTCGGCGAGCAGGGCGGGCTCCACCGAGCCGTACCGGTTGATGCGCAGCAGCATCCAGCTGGCCGCCGGTTTCAGGTCCAGACCCGCCGTCTCGGTGATCCGCTCGTACACCGCCTTGCGGCCCTCCAGGCTGCCGAGTCTGGACAGCGCGCGGCAGACCTCCTCGTAGGAGGAGCGCTGTACGGGGTTGGGGGACAGCACCTCGGAGTTGTCGGGCGCGGTGACGCCGCGGCGCAGCGGTTCCTCGCGCAGGAACCAGGCCAGCACGAAGGCGATCAGCACGACCGGGACCGCGTACAGGAAGACGTCGGTGATGGAGGTCGAGTACGCGTCGAGCACGCCGGACACGGCGTCGGGCGGCAGCTGCCGTACGGTACGCGGGTCCTCCGCGATCTTCGACGGGTCGGTGCCGGGCGGCAGCCGCTGCCCCGCGAGGGCGTCGGCGATCCGCGGCCCCAGCTTGTTGGCGAAGATCGTGCCGAAGATCGAGACGCCGAAGGAGGAGCCGATCGAGCGGAAGAAGGTGGCGCCCGAGGTGGCGACGCCGAGGTCCTCGTAGGCGACGGCGTTCTGCACGATCAGGACCAGCACCTGCATGACCAGGCCGAGCCCGAAACCGAAGACGAAGAAGAACACGCTCATCACGGCGGTGCCGCTCGACGGGCCCAGCTGGTGCAGGAGCAGCAGGCCGACGGCCGTGACGGCGGTGCCGGCGATCGGGAAGACCTTGTAGTGCCCGGTGCGGCTGACCAGTTGCCCGGAGCCGGTCGAGGACAGCAGCATGCCGATGACCATCGGCAGCATGTGCACACCGGACATGGTCGGTGAGACGCCCTTGACGACCTGGAGGAAGGTCGGCAGGTACGTCATCGAGCCGAACATCGCGAAGCCGATG
The DNA here is from genome assembly GCF_001279365.1 of Streptomyces sp. NRRL F-5755. Taxonomy (NCBI): domain Bacteria; kingdom Bacillati; phylum Actinomycetota; class Actinomycetes; order Kitasatosporales; family Streptomycetaceae; genus Streptomyces; species Streptomyces sp. NRRL F-5755. The sequence goes on from NZ_LGCW01000284.1 coordinate 86,424, forward strand.
ACGAAGCCGATCACGGCGGTGAGGGTGAAGGAGCGCAGCCGGAACAGGCGGAGCGGCAGGACCGGTTCGGCGGCCCGGCGCTCGACGGCGACGAACACCGCCAGCAGGACGAGCCCGAGCACCCCGAGGCCGATGATCTGCCAGGAGCCCCAGCCGTAGCTGACGCCGCCGAGCGAGGTCATCAGGACGAAGCACGCGGCGACCGCGGCGATCAGGACGGTGCCCGGGTAGTCGATGCGGTGCGGGGTGCGGCGGGCCGGGATGTGCAGCACCGCGGCGATGACGGCCAGCGCGACGATCCCGATGGGCAGGTTGATGTAGAAGACCCAGCGCCAGCTGAGGTGGTCCACGAACAGGCCGCCGAGCAGCGGTCCGAGGACGCTGGTGGCGCCGAAGACCGCGCCGAACAGGCCCTGGTAGCGGCCGCGGTCGCGGGGCGGCACGATGTCGCCGACGATCGCCATGGACAGCACGATCAGGCCGCCGCCGCCCAGGCCCTGGACGGCGCGGAAGGCGATCAGCTGCGGCATGTCCTGCGCGATGCCGCACAGCGCGGAGCCGATCAGGAAGATCACGATGGCGGTCTGGAAGAGCCGTTTGCGTCCGTACTGGTCGCCGAGCTTGCCCCACAGCGGGGTCGCGGCGGTGGAGGCCAGCAGATACGCGGTGACCACCCAGGACAGATGGTCCAGGCCGCCGAGGTCGCTGACGATGGTGGGCAGCGCGGTGGCCACGATGGTCTGGTCGAGTGCCGCGATCAGCAGGCCGAGCAGCAGCGCGCCGATCGCGACGAGGACCGTCCGCCGGGATTGGCCCTCACCGGGGACGGCCGGAGCGCCGGTGTCCTGCGCCATGAGCGTCTCTCTTCGTGCGGGCGGGAACGGGCTGCCGCGAGGCCGGGACCGGCAGGTCCGGACCGCGCGGCGTGGGGCGAGGCCGGGCCTCGCGGGGCCGGGCCGCCGCGGGACGGGTGCCCGCGCCGGCCTCTTCTCCATCCTGATCGTTTTGGTCGGATACGGCCTGCTGAGGACCGTGGGGCCCGTTGGCGCCCGACTGCTCCCTGTGCAGGAAGGGGCCGAACCCGGATAATCACTGACCGATCGAGGGCTTCAGGAGGGGGAATCGCTCGTGACGGCTGAGACCTGCCCGCACTGCTCGGCACCCGCGCGCGCCGACGGCCGGCCGAGGTGCCTGTGCGAGGCGGCCGGTGCCGAGGACTTCGATCCGCTGCGGGTACGCCCGTACGTGCGGCTGCCGGAGGGGGCGGACGCCACGGACGCGACGCCGGGCGGCACGGCGGAGGCGATGCGGCCCGATCCGCGCCCCGCGCCGCGGTTCGGCTCCCGTACGGTGCCGCCGGCCGGGTCGCGGACGGGGGCGCGTGCCGGGTCCCGCGCGGGGCCGCGCTCCGGGGCCCGGGCGAATTCGTACGCCGGTTCGCATGCCGGTGCGTACGGCGGGCCGCACGCCGGATCGCGAGGTGGCCCGCACGCGGGCGCCCGCACCGGTTCCGGGGCGCAGGACGGAACCGGGGCGCAGGACGGAACCGGGGCGGAGGACGAATCCAGCGCGTACGACACGGCCCGCCGGCGCAGGAGGCAAGCGGGCCTGGCCGCCATGGCGGTCTCCGCGGCGGCCCTGGCGGCGGGCGCGGTCATGCTCAGCGGCGCGCTGCTGTCCGACTCGGACCAGGACCGCGCCCTGCCGGACGACCACCGGCCCCTGCCCTCCGTCGCCCGGACGTCGGACGGCGGCAGCACCCACGCCCCCGGAGGAGGCGGCGCACCGGGCCGCCGCACCGCGGCCCCCTCCGCCACCCCCACGCACGCGCCGTACCGGGCGCCCCAGGCGCCGCCCGGCCCGTCCGGCACGCCGTCCCCGTCACGCCCCCCGTCGTCGCCCCCGGGCACGGCCACGGCGTCCGGCAGCATCACCAGCGCACCGGAGAGCCGTACGCCGAGCAGGCCGCCGGACGGGCCGATCGTGCTGCGGGAGGGGGCCAGCGGGCCGGAGGTGCTGGAGCTGCAACGGCGGCTGGAGCAGATGGCCGTGTATCCGGGCCCCGAGGACGGCCGCTACGACCGTGCCGTGCGCGAAGCCGTCATCGCCTTCCAGCGCACCTTCGGGCTGCGGGAGGACCCGGCAGGCGTCTACGGCGTACAGACCCGCAGGTCACTGGAGGCTCGTACGGTCGAGCCGTGAGCCGGGGCACGCGCCAGTGCAGCCGGTGAACCGGGGGGCGGTTGGCCTCTCACGGGGGGCTCTTTGTATCGTGTAGGAACAAAGTGGTTCCGCCCGCACTCCCTGACCGGCGGGCGGAGCCGCTTGACTCTTTCCCCAGCGCCCAGGAGCCCGCCGATGCCGGCCACCACCCCGCTCATAGCCCGCGCCCTGCTGCTGGACATGGACAGCACCATCGTGAACTCCGAGGCCGTCGTCGAGCGCTGCTGGCGCCGCTGGGCCGCCGAGCAGGGGCTGGACGCGGACGAGGTCCTCAAGGTGGTGCACGGCCGGCAGGGCTGGGCCACGATGGCCGCGCTGCTCCCCGACCGCCCGATGGAGCTCAACCACGAGGACAACCGGCGGATGCTGGAGCAGGAGACCGCGGACGTGGAGGGCGTCGTGCCGGTCCCCGGCGCGCCCGCCTTCATGGCGGCGCTCGCCCAGCTGCCGCACGCCCTGGTGACCTCCGCCGACCGCGCCCTGTCCGACGCCCGGATGGGCGCGGCCGGGCTGCCGATGCCGGACGTACGGATCACCGCGGAGTCCGTGAGCGCCAGCAAGCCGGACCCCGAGGGCTTCCTCAAGGGCGCCGCCGAGCTGGGGTACGCGCCCGAGGACTGCGTGGTCTTCGAGGACTCCGAGGCGGGCATCGCGGCCGGGCGCGCCGCGGGCATGCGCGTGGTGGGCGTCGGCGAGCGGGCCGCGGCGTTCGGCCCGGACGTCCACGTGCGCGACCTGCGCGAAATCCGGGTCGAGGCGCTCGCGGACGGGTCGATCGCGCTGCACATCGCCGTCTGAGCGGCCGGACGCCCCGGGGCGGACCACCCGGCCCGCCCCGCCCGCGCTCACCCGGTGATCGCCTCGTACAGGCTGAATCCCGCCATCAGCACCATCACGGCCGCCGCCACCTTCGTGATCAGCCCCAGCGGTACGTACTTCATCAGGGTGCGCCCGCCGAGGATGCCCAGCCCGGCCACGGCCCACAGAGCCAGCACGGCGCCGACGCCGACCGAGAACGGGTCGTCGTAACGGGCGGCGAGGTTCGCGGTCATGATCTGGGTCAGATCGCCGAACTCGGCGACCAGGATCATCATGAAGCCCGCCCCGGAGACCTTCCAGAAGCTCTGGTCGGCGGGCTTCTTGACCTCCTCCTCGTCCTCGCCCTTGCGGAAGACCAGGACGGCCGCGCCCGCGAGGAAGAGCACGCCCACGACCGCCTGGACGAGGCGGTGCGGGAGCAGGGACAGCACGCTGCCCGCGGCGATGGCGAGCGCGACGTGCACGGCGAAGGCCGCGGCGACGCCGGCGAAGACGTACGAGGCGCGGTAGCGGGTGCCGAGCACCAGCCCGGCCAGTGCGGTCTTGTCCGGAAGTTCGGCGAGGAAAACGACGCCGAAGACGACGGCGGCGACGGTGAAACTGAACACGGGGTGTCTTACCTCGATCGGTCGGGCCGCGCCGAGGGGCCCGGAAAAGGGGTCGCTTCGGCACGGCAGCGTCTCGTGCGCAGACGTACGTCTGCGCAAACACTGCGGCCGAAGGTCTCGCTGGCGTGGCAGGGACACCGGTCACCTGCCGCGCTCCGGGCGCCGGCCCACCTCGGGCGGCCGGTCACCTGGGCGGTGGCGGCCGTCGGGCGGGCAGTATGTCGACGGTCCGGCGAAGAGCTACTCCCCTTCTGCTGTGGCCAAGGGTACGCGGTGCAGGCGCCCGCGGGCCACCAGCTCCAGCACCACCGCCACGGCCGCCGCCTGTACGGCCAGCAGCGCCACCAGGACGAACAGCTGCACCGCGCCCGCCTGAACGGGTGAGGCGCCGCCCAGCAGCATCCCCACGAAGGCCCCGGGGAGTGTGACGAGGCCCACCGTGCGGGTCTGGTCCAGGCCCGGCAGCAGCGCGTCGGACGCCGCCGGACGGGCGACCTCCAGCCGGGCCTCCCGGTCGAGCAGGCCCAGCGCCAGCCCCGCCTCCACCTCGCCGTGCCGCGTCGTCAGCTCGTCCAGCGCCCGCCGCCCGCCGAGGACGGTGGCGGTCAGGGCGCCGCCGATGAGGATGCCCGCGACGGGGATGAGGGTGATGCCGCGCGGCGGGACCAGGCCGGTGAGCACCAGGGCGCCGACGACCGGCACGACGCCGGCGGCGAGCGGGGCGGCCGCCCACCACCAGGTGCGGTTCGGGGTGAGGCGGCGGCCCGCGGTCCGTACGGCGACGGCGAACATCAGCACGAGGAAACCGAGCAGCCAGGGCACGGACCGCACGACCCAGCCGATGAGGTACGAGACGGCGGCGAGCTGGAGGGCGGCGCGCACGCCGGCGAGGGCGATGGCCCGCGCGTGATCGAGGCGCGCGAGCGCGGCGACGGCCACGGCGGCGGCCAGCAGGACGGCGAGAACGGCCCCGAGGGCGGCGTTGACCGGCAGCAGCACGCGATCACTGTAGGCCCGGCCACCGGCCGGCGGGCCCGTTGCCGGGGGCGCACGCGCCCGCGCGGGCCACATCCCGGCCCGCCGGGCGCGTATGACGTCATGTCAACCCCTTGAAGTGACGTGAGCATGTCGTCACTCTGTTACCTGAGGACCGCCTCCTGGTAACTCCACGGCAGCACCATGGGGCCCGTCCCGCACGTCAACTTCCCCCCACAGCAAGGGAGTCCCGATGCCCAAGGTCTACGCGCGTCGTGCCACGGTCGCCGCCGGTTCCGCCGCCGCCCTCGTCTGCACGCTGCTCCTCGGCACCCAGCCCGCCCAGGCGGCGCCGCCCACCCCGCCGGACGCCGCGACGGCGCGTACGTACCTCGCCCAGCTAAAGGAGCAGGCCGAGGGGCCGCAGGACGGCTACAGCCGCGACAAGTTCCCGCACTGGTCCGACCAGGGCAAGAACTGCAACACGCGCGAGGTCGTGCTCAAGCGGGACGGCGAGGGCGTGCAGACCGACAGCAAGTGCGCGGCCACCAGGGGCACCTGGAAGTCGGCCTACGACGACGGCGTGTGGACCAAGGCGTCGGACGTGGACATCGACCACGTCGTACCGCTGTCGGAGGCGTGGAAGTCCGGGGCGCGGCAGTGGACCACCGCGCGCCGCCAGCAGCTGGCCAACGACCTCACCCACGCGCAGCTGATCGCCGTCACCGACAACGTGAACCAGGCCAAGGGCGACAAGGACCCGGCCGAGTGGCTGCCGCCGAAGACCTCGTACCACTGCACGTACGCGCGGATGTGGGTGTCGGTGAAGCATGTGTACGGGCTGACGGCCGACAAGGCCGAGAAGGCGGCGCTGAAGAAGATCCTGGACCGCTGCTGAGCGCTGCTGTTGCCATGATTGCCGCCACCGTCACCGCCACCGCCGTCGCCGGACGGGACGGCGGCCCGGCGGGCGTTTGATCACTCCTGACCGTCCTGCGACCGAGTGGCGCAACCGTACGACCGGATGGCTCCGTCTTTCTCCGACGAGGAGGCCGGAGCCGTCCCCTCGCCCTGTGGCCGGCTCCTATCCTCTGAGCACACACGTACGGGCACCGGCCCCGTACGGGGGAGGATCGCCGATGGCCGTGCTGCGCCTGGGGCCGCTGCTGCGGTACGTGGACGAGATCAGCGCGACGGTGTGGGTGGAGACCGACCGGCCGTGCGAGGTGCACGTGCGGTGCGAGAGCGGCGCGGGCGGCGCCGAGCGCACCTGGCAGGTGGCCGGGCACCACTACGCGCTGGTACCGGTCTCCGGGCTGACGCCGGACAGCGAGACCCCGTACCGGGTCCTGCTGGACGGCGAGCAGGTCTGGCCGCTGCCCGGCAGCCGCTTCCCGGAGAGCACGATCCGCACGCCCGCCGCGCCGGGCGGCGACCCGGACGAGCAGCGCCTGCGGGTCGCGTTCGGCTCCTGCCGCTGGGCGGCGCCGCCCGCCGACGCGCACGACCCGGTCGGCCCGGACGCCCTGGACACCCTCGCCGCCGCGCTCGCCGCCGACCCGGAGCACCAACGCCCCGATCTGCTCGTCCTGTTGGGCGACCAGGTCTATGCCGACCAGACCTCGGACGCCACCGCCCGGCTGCTCGCCACCCGGCGCGACACCTCCGAGCCGCCCTGGCGGCAGGTCGCGGACTACGAGGAGTACACCCACCTCTACGCCGAATCCTGGCTCGACCCCGAGGTGCGCTGGCTGCTCTCCACCGTCCCCAGCTGCATGATCTTCGACGACCACGACGTCATAGACGACTGGAACACCTCCGCCGCCTGGCTGACCCGGATGCGCGCGACTTCGTGGTGGCGTGAGCGGGTGCTGGGCGGCCTGATGACGTAGTGGGTGTACCAGCATTTGGGCAATCTTTCCCCCGCCGAGCTGGAGAAGGACGAGCTGTACGGGCGGGTGCGCGCGCTGCCGGACGGCACGGACCTGGTGCGCGAGTTCGCCGCCGCGGCCGACGCCGATCCGGTCTGCGCGCGCTGGAGCTACCGCCGCGACGTCGGCCGCGTACGGCTGGTCATGGTCGACACCCGCGCCACCCGCGTCCTGGACGAGGGGAGCCGGGCGATGCTCGACCCGGCCGAGGCCGACTGGCTGCGCGAGGCGGTGCTGGCCGACCCCGGCGCGTACGACCACCTGCTGATCGGCAGTTCGCTGCCGTGGCTGCTGCCGAACCTGGTCCACGACGCGGAGGGGTGGAACGCGGCCCTGTGCGCCGGGGCGCGCGGCGCGCGCTGGGCGCGCTGGAGCGAGTCGCTGCGGCAGCGCGCCGACCTGGAGCACTGGGCGGCGTTCCCGGAGTCCTTCGCCGCGCTCACCGACCTGCTGGTGGAGGCCGGTTCGGGGGACGCGGCCCCGGCGACGGTGTGCGTGCTGTCCGGCGACGTGCACCACGCGTACGTGGCCGAGCCGCACTGGTACGACGGCACCCGCCCCACCAGCAGGGTGCTCCAGCTCACCTGTTCACCCGTGCACAACAGCATCCCCGCCTCGATGCGGGCCGGTTTCCGCTTCGGGTGGAGCCGGCTCGGCCGCCGCCTGGGACACGCGCTGGCCCGGCACGGCCGGCTGGCCCGTCCCTCGATCGGCTGGCGCCGCACGGGCGGCCCATGGTTCGGCAACCAGCTGATGACCCTGTCGCTGCACGGGCGCGCGGCGCGGCTGCGGCTGGATCAGGCGGTGCGCGGACAGGGCGGCGGCGCGCGGCTGGCGGCGGCGTGGGACGAGCGGCTGACGGGTGGCCGGGGCGTCTAGGCACGCGCCGGAGGCCGGGGTTCCGGCGTGACTGCGGCCGTACGGGCGGCACTTCGCGCCATGACCACTTTCAGCCAACGGCCGGATATGGCCAGATGTTGAACTTGCAAGTACCTATTAGGTCTCCCTAACCTGTCACCTTGTCGGTTCCCGTCCCCGAAACCGCAGGAGTCCCACCATGTCCGCTCAGTCTCCGGTGACCGAGTTCACCGAACGATTCAGGCCGCACGTCCTGTCCCTGTTCCGCATCGTCGTGGGGCTGCTCTTCGCCTGCCATGGCGCGTCCTCGCTGTTCGGCGTCCTCGGTGGCGCGATGGGCAAGGGGCTGACCGTGCCCGCGGGCAGCTGGCCCGGCTGGTACGCGGCCGTCATCCAGCTCGTCGGCGGCGTCCTGGTGATGGTCGGCCTCGGCACCCGCAGCGCCGCCTTCATCAGCTCCGGCTCGATGGCGTACGCGTACTTCTCGGCGCACGCCGGCACGGCGCTGTGGCCGCTCCAGAACGGCGGCGAACTGTCCGCGCTGTTCTGCTGGGCGTTCCTGCTGCTCGTCTTCACCGGTCCCGGCGTCTGGTCGCTGGACCGCCTGTTCTTCGGCGCCCGGCGCCCGGCGGAGGCCGGCGCGGGCACCCCGCGCGAGCCGAGCGCGGTCTGACGGCAGCGCCGCGGCCGCCGGGCCGCGACACGGCGAGAGCGGCGGCCCCCGGAGTTCCTCCGGGGGCCGCCGCCCGTCCGTACGGCCGCCGTCAGAAGATCTTCGACAGCACGCCCGCGACGGCCTTCCCGGCCTCCTTGGAGTTGTTGAACGGCACGGTGTAGCACGCCACCACCCGGCCGGCGGTCCCCGCCACCCCGGGCCCGGTCGCGGTGCGCCGCTCGTGGATCGCCACCGACCGCGCCTCGCCGGACCGGAAGCTCCAGGCATGCCGGGACTCGGCCGAGCCCTCGCCCTTCGCGTTGGTCGTGAAGTCCAGCCAGACCTCGTTCTTCGGGTTGGCGTAGGCCGGGTCGACGGACGGCGTACGCGGGTCCTTGCGGTGCTGGTAGTGCCCGCCCGCGTCCGTGGGGCGGACCCCGCAGGCGCCGGTGTGGACGTGCGCCCCGTAGGTGCGGTTCGCCGGCAGGTCGGTCACCCGCAGGCCGACCCGGGTGTGCTTGCTGTCGGCGCGCTCGCTGACCGTGACGTGGGACCCGACGGGCACCAGCTTGGGGTCGTAGGTGAGCGCGCTGCTCAGCATCTGCGCGTTCGGCCGCGTGAACTGCGCGGCGATCGTCGCGGAGTACTGCGGGTCGACGGTGTTCTTCTGGACCTTGTCGCCGTCCGCCGCCACGGCCGCCGGGGCGAGCAGGAGCGCGCCCGCCGTGGCGAGGACCGCCGCGCAGGCGCCCGCCGCCCTGGCGGCCGGCCGCACCCGCGCCGCGCCGCTCCCGGCCCGTCCCTCGTCGGCGGCCGGTCCGGCCGCGCTCCCCGGCGTCGTCGATGACTCCCTCGATGTCTGCATCCATGTCTCCATTCGTGTGCCGTTCCGCTTCGGAGCACCCTGTCCACGCGATCACAGAGCGCGCATTTCGGCATATAACGTTCCCTACGCCGCGCTCTTTTGCGCCACGGCCGCAGCAGACGGGTGACGGCGGTCTCCAGCACGGTCCCGCGCCGGTTACGGGGCGATGTGAACCCAACAACACCGTGCGCCCCGGAACGTCACCGTGCGCGCGCCAGGCGTACGCTGTATGGCGGTACAGCCGCCCCAGCCGCCGATGCGACGTCGCGGCCAGGGGTCCGGACGGGAGAAGGACGTTGTTGGAAAGCCTGGGGTCGTTGAGCGACACCCCTTGGGTCTACGCGATCGTCGGTCTCTCCGTACTCCTCGACGTCTTCGTGCCGATCCTGCCCAGCGGCGTCCTGGTGATCACCGCGGCCACCACGGCGGCGGGCACCGGCACCGCGGCCGGCGCCGTCTCCGGCGCGGTGCGCGGCGACGTGCACATCGCCGAGATGCTGGCCCTGGTGCTGTGCGCCGCGACCGCCTCGGTCCTCGGCGACCTGGTCGCCTACCGGCTCGCCTGGCGCGGCGGCGACCGCTTCGACCGCGCCATCGCCCGCTCCCGCCGCCTGACCGCGGCGCAGGAACGCCTCGGCGCGGCCCTGACCCGGGGTGGCGGCGGCATCGTCGTACTGGCCCGCTTCGCGCCCGCCGGACGCTCGGTGGTCAGCCTGGGCGCGGGCGTCGCGCACCGTACGGCCCGGGAGTTCCTGCCGTGGTCCGCGCTGGCCGGGCTGGCCTGGGCCGCGTACGGAGTGGCCCTGGGCTATGTGGGCGGCCAGTGGCTGGGCGCGTCGTGGATCAGCGCCGCCGTCTCGGTGTTCGCGCTGTTCGCGGCGGGGTCGGCGGCGGTCTTCCTGATGCGGCGGCCGGAGCGCAGGGCGGCGGCGTTCGCGGCGACGGGGACCGACTGACCTGCGGCTCGCCGGGACCGCGCACGGTGCGACGGGGACCGGCCACGAACCGGCCGACCGGATTCCGCCCAGAGCGCGGAGGGGCGGGGTGAAGTGGACTGGTCGGGCAGGGCCGGTGAAACGGGCTGGTCGGAGGGGTGCGGGCCGCGGCGCGGGAAAGCCCGGGGCGGATTGTCAGACCCCGGTGCGACCATGACGGCATGAACATCTGGCAGTGCCGTCCCGAGACTCCCGAGGACATTCCGGCCGTCCGCCGGGTCAATCTCGCCGCCTTCGAGACCTCCGGCGAGGCCGACCTCGTCGACGCGCTGCGGCGTGACCCGGCGGCCTGGCTGCCCGCCCTCTCGTACGTGGCCGAGCCCGCCGGGCCCTCGGGTTCCGGCCCGGCGCCCGCGCCCGTCGCCGCGTACGCCCTGCTCACCCGCTGCCACATAGCCGGCGAACCGGCCGTCGCGCTGGCGCCCTGCGCCGTGCTGCCCGAGTACCAGAAGCAGGGCGCGGGCAGCGCCGTCATCCGGGCGGTGCTGGACGCGGCCCGTGCCGCCGGGGAGCGGACGGCCATCGTGCTGGGGCATCCGCCGTACTACCCCAGGTTCGGCTTCGGGCCCGCCTCCCGCTTCGGCATCCTGCCGCCGCAGGAGTGGCCGGACGAGGCGTTCCTGGCCCTGTCCCTGGACGGCGGCACGCCCCCGCGCGGCACGGTGCGGTACGCGCAGGCGTTCGGCATCCGCTGAGGGCCTTTCCGGGGCCGCGGCCCGGCCCCGGCCCCGGCCGTCTGCTCTTCTCCGTCGGCCTGCTGCTCGTCCTCGCCCTACTGGCCCTACCGGTCTTCGGCCGCCCCGTCCGGCTCACCGGTCCGCTCCGGCTCCTCGGTCCGCTCCGGCTCCTCCGGTACGACCGCGATCGGGCAGACCGCGTGCAGCAGTACGGCATGGGCGACCGAGCCGAGCCGCCTGCCGATCGGCAGGCGCCTGCGATGCCGGGCGACCACGACGAGGTCACTGGCCCTGGACGCCTCGACGAGCTGTCCGGCCGCGTCCGCGTTGCGCAGCTCCACCGTCACCGGCACCTCGGGGTGCCGTTCGCGGTGCGGCGCGAGCGTCCGCGTCAGCTGCTCGGCCAGCGCGTTCTCGTACTCCTGCTGGGTGCCGTCATAGGCCGCGATGTACTCGAACGACGGCGGGGTCATCATCGGCCAGGAGAAGCCGGAGACCACCAGCAGGCGCGCGTCGCGGCGGCTCGCCTCGGCGAAGGCGAAGCCGATCGCGCCGGGCTCGTCGGAAGAGGCGTCGACGCCCAGCGTGACCTGCGACGGGGTGGGGCGGACCAGCTCGCCGTCCGGGCCCCGTTCCCCGTCACCGCGGTCCGGGCGGGGGACCACCACGACGGGCCCCTCCGAATGCGCCGCGCAGGCCATGCCGTTCGAGCCGAGCAGCAGGCTGGCGAAGCCGCCGCGCCCGCGCGAGCCGAGCACGAGCAGCTGCGCCTCGGCGCCGAGGGCGGGCAGCAGCGTGTCGGTGAGCCCGCTGAGGCTGCGGAATTCGACGCCCGGCAGACCGGCCGTGCCGGCCTGCCCGTCCAGCTTCTTGCGCAGTTCGTCCAGGACCGGGTCGCCGATGCCGGATTCGGCCGCCGCGCGGCCCTCCGTGGTGACGTACGGCCAGACGTGCACGATCTGGAGCGGCGCGGAGCGCAGCCGGGCCGCCTCGATCGCCCAGCGCAGCGCCCGTTCGCTGTCGGGGGATCCGTCCACCGCAACGATGACCGGCAGGGTGTCCATGTACGCCTCCATACGACCAACAGCGTGTGCTATGCCCAACTATTTCCATACTCCTACCCCGGGCGGCCCCGGCGACAGGGGACGAAGGTCCCCGCCGGACACGGAGTAGAGTCGAACGTCACTTCTCAGCCCCTTACCTGGGACGCAATGAACACACTTCAGGCCCCGCAGTCCGTCGCGTGGACCGAGGCCGGCGCGGCCCGCTCCGCGCGCTGGCGTTCCGAGAGCGGCGCGCCGCCGCCCCGCCGGACAACCGTGGCGGACGACCGCACGAAGGCCGACGACGCCTACAAGCTCGCCTGCGAGGGCACCGCCCTGCTGTGGCGCGGCGACTTCCACAACGCCCGCCAGCTGCTGACGGCGCTGGCCCGCCGCATCGACCGCCGGCCGCGCAAACGGCCGCCGGCCGACCCCGCGCAGGCGTTCCACCTGCACCGGGCCGCGCAGAATCAACGCGCCCGCATCCTCGGCATGCTGCTGGTGTCCCTGGAGCCGGGATACGACCTCGTGCTGCGCCGCGCGCCCGACGTACGGGAGGCGTGCCTCCAGGCGTACGGTCCGGACGACGCCGGGAGCCCGGCCGCCGGGGCCGGAGCACCCGCCGGGACACATCCCGCCCTCCCCCAGCTCGTCTCGCTGCGCGAACTGCTCGGTGTGATCGGCGCGTACGAATGGCGCAGAAAGGGCGTCGCGATACCGGCGCTCGGCGGCGACCGCGTCCACCCGTATTACGGCGTCTTCTCGCCGGTGCGCGGCGAGTACGTGGACCTGGTGGCCGAGGCCCCGCTGCCGTCCGTCCCGGGCCCGGCGTTCGACATCGGCACCGGTACCGGCGTGCTGGCGTCGGTGCTGGCACGGCGCGGTGTGTCCCGCGTCGTGGCCACCGACCAGGACCCGCGGGCACTGGCCTGCGCGCGGGAGAACGTGGCACGGCTCGGCGTGGCCGACCGCGTGGACGTCGTGGCGGCCGATCTGTTCCCTGCCGGACGCGCGTCACTGATCGTCTGCAACCCGCCGTGGGTCCCCGCCAAGCCCACCTCTCCCGTCGAGTACGCGGTCTACGACCCGGGCAGCCGGATGCTCCGCGGCTTCCTGGACGGCCTGGCCGCGCATCTGGTGCCGGGCGGCGAGGGCTGGCTGATCATGTCCGACCTCGCGGAACACCTCGGGCTGCGCACCCGCACCGAGCTGACCGACGCGTTCGGGGCGGCGGGCCTGACGGTGCTGGACCGGCTGGACATCCGCCCCCGCCACGGCCGCTCCCACGACACCGCCGACCCCCTGCACACGGCCCGCGCTGCCGAGGTCACCTCACTGTGGCGGCTGGGCGCGGCACAACCGGTCGACGGCACACGTAACGCCCCGTAGATCGGTCTCAGCAAGCCGTCGAGCCGCAACCGCCCCCCGGACGAGGAGGATCAGAACCACGACTATGGAACCGCAGCAACTCATCGCGCGTGCCCGGCGTCTCGCCGCCGCCGCGGGCCCGGACCGCCGCCGCCTGCTCGGCATCACGGGGCCGCCCGGCGCGGGCAAGTCCACCCTGGCCGCCCATCTGGTGTCCGAACTGGCCGGATCGGCGGCGCTCGTCCCCATGGACGGCTTCCACCTCGCCGAGGCGGAGCTGCGCCGCCTGGGGCGTACGGACCGCAAGGGCGCCCCGGACACCTTCGACGCGGCCGGGTACGCCGCCCTGCTCGCCCGCCTGCGTTCCCCCGCGCCGGACACCGTCGTCTACGCCCCGGCCTTCGACCGCCGCATCGAGGAGCCGGTGGCCGGCAGCATCCCCGTCCCCCACGACGTGCCGCTCGTCGTGACCGAGGGCAACTACCTGCTGCTCGACGACCCCGCGTGGGCACGGGCCAGGGAGTGCCTGGACGAGATCTGGTACGTGGAGCTGGACGACGCGGAACGGGTCCGGCGCCTGGTCGGCCGGCACGAGCGCTTCGGCAAGCCCCGCGCACAGGCCGAACGTTTCGTCCATGCGTCGGACGAGGCCAACGCCCGCCTGGTGGCGGCGGGACGGGAGCGCGCGGACCTGGTCGTCACCTTCCCGCCGGACGCGGCACCGGTGCCGTACGACGGAGGGTGAGCCCCGGGAGGCAGCGGATCACCGCACCTTCTCGTACACCTCCACCCGCCGCCCGACGCTGTCCGTCCGTTCGGTGAGCTTGAAATGGCGGGCGAGGACGCGAAGTTTCTCGGCCTCGCGGATAGGTGCGGGCGGCGCGGCCCGGCGGGTGTCGGTGACGACCACGATGCGGTGCTCGGCCAGCATGGCCGCGCGTATGTGCTCCGGGCTGCCCTCGACGCCCTTGATGGTGCCGGAGGACACCGGGTCCCGGGTCAGCGCGAGGTCGTCCAGGCCGGTGAAGGCCGACGGCGTCACCAGCGCCGTGTCGCGCCGCGCCGCCGGTACGAACAGCACGCCGTCGCCGGACCGCGCGCTCGCCGCCACCCGGTGCGCCGCCCGCAGCACGTCGTCCGCCCGGCTCGTCGGCTTGCGCAGACCGGTCTCCACCGGCAGCAGCGCCGCGAAGCCCAGCGCCGTGACGCCCGCGAGCAGCACCCAGGTGCGGACCGGGAGGGCCTGGACGGCAGCGGCGACGCCGACGCCGAGGAGCAGGGCGAAGCCGATGTTCGTGTAGAGGACGTAGCGGTCGAGGTACAGCGGCTCCACGACGGCCGAGGCCAGCAGCAGGCCGCACTGCGGCACCACGAGCAGCGGCAGCCCGACGGAGGCCGGTGACATGGCCGCGCGCCCGCGCCCCGGGTACGGAACCCGGGCACACACCAGCGCCACGAGCACCAGCACGGCGATCCCCAGCAGCGTGGAGACGGCGACCGGTTTGATCCACGACACCTGGCCCGCCTGGGCCCGGCTGGCCTGGATCAGCGGCAGCGCGCCCGCCACCACCACGGCGGCTGCCACCGACCACGGCGCCACCAGCGGGCGCGCGCCGCGGCGGCGGGCGACGAGGACCGTGACGGCGTGCGCGGGCAGGACGAACAGCGAGAACCAGTTCAGCAGGGCCGTGGTCAGCATCACGGCGGCGTAGGCCGCCCAGCGCGGCCAGTCGCGCCGCGCGCCGGACGACGCGCCCACGAGGAGTTGGGTGGCCACCGCCACACCGGCCGTGACCAGCGCGTATGCCCGCCCCTCCTGCGCGTAGTGCTGCATGTTGGGGATCAGCGCGAGTACCAGTCCGGCGGCGAGCCCGGCCCACGGACCGGCGAGGCGGCGTCCGGCCGCGGCGGTGGCGGCAGCGGCCAGGGCGACGGCCAGGACGGACGGCATGCGCAGCACGGCCGGGCCGGTGCCGAAGACCTCGAACACGCCGTGCATCAGCACGTAGTAGAGACCGTGCACGACATCCACCTCGCCGAGCATGTGCCAGATCTCCGCCACGGACCGCTGCCCGACCTGCCAGGTCACCGCCTCGTCCCGCCACAGGCTGTCGCCCCGCCGGATACCCCACAGGCCGAGCGCCAGCGCCAGCAGCGCGGGGAGCGCCGGGACGGCCGACCGCGCGAGCGCGGAGGCGGATGGCGCGGCGCCCGGGAGCGCGGCGGGTGCGGTGCGCTGTGCGGTGCGTCGTATGGGGTCCTGTGCGGTGCGTTGCGTGGGGAGAGCTGCGACCGGTGGGGCGGGGGCGGCTTCTACGGGCATGCGGAGGACTCTACACTGCACGTATACATCGCATGCATACTTGCAATGTATACACCCCGTGGACAGTGATCGGCAGGACGTTCCAGCAGCTCAGCGGGGTACCGCCGCACCCGGTACGAACGGAGCCCCCGCCGCAGTGCTCGACCAAACCACGGATCAGCCCACGGATCGGTCCAGAGATCGGCCCACAGAACGGCCTGGAGCACCGGTCCCGCATCGGACCCCGGGCGCCCGCACCGCGCCCCTCCCCCTCCTCGCCGCCTGGCTGCTCACCCGGCTCTGGCTGGTGCCGGCCGCGCTGAAGATCAGCCCGTTCGTGGGCGGGGGCGGTCTCGACCCGTCCGTGAGCAAGGTCTACACCGGCTGGTACGCGGTCCTGAGCGGCGGCAGCTTCCCGCTGCACGACGTGAGCTGGCAGTACCCGCCCGGCGCGGCGCTGCCGATCCTGGCGCCCGGCCTGGCTTCCGATCTGGCTCCCGGCCTCGACTACGGGCACGCGTTCATCGTGCTGGCCGCCCTGTGTGACGCCGCGGTCTTCGCGCTGCTCCTGTGGGCGGCGCGGCGGCGCGGCCGCTCCCTGGCCGCGCCGTGGCTGTGGACGGTGGGTCTGGCCGTACTCAGCACCATGCCGTGGAACCGGTTCGACCTGCACGTGACCGCCCTCGCGATGCTCGCGCTGGTGGCCGCGTCCGCGCGGCGCGCCTGGGCGGACCGGGTCTTCGGGGCCGTGGCGGCGGTCGCCGCGGTCGTCAAGGTCTGGCCCGCGCTGCTGCTCGCCGGTACGTCACGGGGCCGCCGTACCCGTACGGCCTGGTCGGCCACCGCCGTCACCGGCGCGGCCGTGACCGCCGGGTTCGCCCTCGCCATGCCGAACGCCTTCTCGTTCCTCGCCGCGCAGGAATCGCGCGGCATTCAGATCGAGTCGGTCGGCTCCCTGCCGTTCCATGTGGCGCGCCACTTCGGCTGGAGCGGCACGTGGGCGGCGAAGGACGGCTCGCACGAGTTCGTCGGCCCGTGGGTGCACGGGGTCGGCATCGCGATGCAGATATCGACCGTACTGGCCTTCGGCTGGCTGCTGTGGTGGCGGCGCCGTTCGGACCGTACCGCCGCCCGCGTACTGCCGGACGCCGCAATGACCGCCACGCTGCTGTTCGTCGTCACCAGCCGGGTCATCAGCCCGCAGTACCTGGTCTGGCTGGTCGGCCTGGCCGCGGTCTGCCTGCTGCGCGGCGACACCACCCAGCGCCCGGTCGCCCTGCTGATCCTCGCGGCCTGCCTCTTCACGACGCTGGATTTCCCGCTGCTCTACCGCGGGCTGCGGGACGACGCGTCCTGGCTGTCCATCGTCAATCTGTACGTGCGCAATCTGCTGCTGCTCGCCGCCGCCTGGCTGTCCGCCCGCCGCCTGTGGCGCGGGACCGTGCCCGCACGCCGGCCCGTCTGAGATATCCGGTGCGAAGCGGGAACTTCGGCGCGCTCCTATCCGTACATTCCACGCGCAGGCTTATCCGTACATTCCGCGCGCAAGCTTTCGCACGTTCCACGCGCGGGGGCCGTGCGGACGCGCCACGCGTGGCGTTCTTCCGTAACGACACCGTCGATGTCATCATGACACCATGAGTGTCAGTGAAGGCGGCGCGGACTCCACCGAGCACCTCGCGTACGAAGTGATCCGCCGGCTGTGGCCCCTGCACCGGACGGTCGTACGCGCCGTGGAGCGGGAGCTGGCCGGTACGGGCCTGACGGCCGGTCAGCACGCCCTGCTCGACGCCCTCCGTACGCACGGCCCCCGGACCGTCCCGGAGCTGGCCCGCGCCCTGGAACTGGACCGGCAGCCGGTACAGCGCTGGGTGAACCACGCGGTGGAGCTGGGCCTGGCGGAGACCGTCCCCAACCCCGCCCACCGGCGCTCCCCGCTGGTCCGGCTGACGCCCGAGGGCGCCGACGTCATGGGCTCCCTCCAGAAGTCGGAGGCGGCCGGGCTGCGCCGCGTACTGGCCGGGGTGCCGGCTGCCGATGTGGCCACCACCCTGCGCGTACTGGACCGCCTCGGCGAGGAGTTCCGGGCGCTGGGCCGCGACACCCCGGCGCCCCCGGACGCTCCCGGGAAACCACCGGCCCCCTCGGAGCCCTCGAAGCCCCACCCGACCCCAGCACCTCACACAGGACGGCACGGAGCATGACCACCCAAGGAATCGAAGGAACCCAGGAATCCGGCGCCTGGCCCGAGACGGAGGTCGAGAACGGCACGATCCCGGTCGAGAACGGCGAGCTGTTCTACGAGGCCGCCGGCACGGGGCCCGAGGGGCCCTCGGTGGTGCTGCTCCACGGCGGGATGCTCGACCAGCGCATGTGGGACGAGCAGTTCGCCTGGCTCGTCCGCTCCGGCCTGCGCACCGTCCGCTACGACGCGCGCGGCCACGGCCTGTCCTCCACCGTCGACGGCGACTACGCCAACCACGAGGACCTGCGCGAACTCCTCGACCAGCTCGGCATAGCCGACGCCATCCTCGTCGGGCTCTCGCACGGCGCCCGGGTCGCCCTGGACATGGCCCTCGCCCACCCCGACCGGGTCTTCGCGCTGGCCCTGGCCTCGCCCGGGATCAGCGGCCGGGCCTTCACCGACCCGTTCATCCTGGAGCACATCAAGGAACAGGTGGCCGCCGTCGAAGCCGCGGAGGAGGACGGCGCGGAGCGCTACATCGAGCACTTCCTGCGCATGTGGGTGGACGGCCCGCACCGCGAGCCGTCCGCCGTGGACCCCACCCTGCGCGAGCGGATGCGGGCCTCGGCGGACGCCAACGTGGTCGTGCACGCGGACGGGATGGGCGCCGGGATGCCGATCGAGGTCGGGGCGTACGAGCGGCTGGCGGAGATCCGCGTACCGACCCTGGTCATGGACGGCGACCTGGACTGCTCCGACATCTCCGCCAACGCCCACGCCATCACCCTCGCGGTGCCCGGCGCCCAGCGGGTACGGATTCCGGGCGCGGGCCACATGGTCAACCTGGAGAACACACCGCACTTCGACCACGCCCTGCACGCGTTCCTCTCCGGCCTGCCGTACTGAACGCGGCTCGGCCCGCCGCACCGAACGGCCCGCCCTGCCCGTCCGGCGCGCGGGGCGGGGTGCAACGATGAGCGGGTCATGATTGCGGGGCGTGTTCTCAGGGGCTTGCGGGCCGGGGTGTTCGCGGCGGTGTGTGTGCTGCTCGCCGCCCTCGGCCACGCCCTGATGTCCGACGCGCCCGTGCCCGTATGGGTGGTGCTCGGCGCGGTGGCGGTGACGGCCTGCGGAGCGTGGTGCCTCGCCGCGCGCGAGCGAGGGCCGCTGTTCGTGACCGCGTTGACGCTGACGGCACAGGCCGCCCTGCACACCGCGTTCTCCTTCGGGCAGTCGGTGGCGGCCGGAATGTCCGCCGCCGGCACGGAGGGTGCGCAGGCGTCCCTGGCACAGCGGTGGGCGGCCTCGCTGGTGTGCGGCATGGGCGGACGCCCGATGCCGCAGCACGACGCCGAACGGATGCTGTACGACGTGGGGCTCGGGCACCGGTACGGCGAGGCGATGCATGCCGGTCATGACGTACACGCCATGTCCGGCATGCATGACATGCACGGCATGGGTGCCACGGACGGCATGGGCGGCAGCATGACCGGGATGGTCGCGGCGCACGTGCTCGTCGCGCTGCTGAGCGCGTGGTGGCTGTGCGGCGGCGAGCGGGCGGCGTTCCGCGTCGTGCGGGCCGTATCCGTACGGCTCTTCGTACCGCTGGTGCTCGTCCTGCGCGCGGTCCTGCCCGAACCGCCGCGCCCGGCCCGCCCGGTGCGCCGCGAACCCCGGCGCCCGCTGCGGCGGCTGCTCCTCGTCCACATCATCTGGCTCCGCGGGCCGCCGCGGGAGACGGCTGTCTGCTGACAGCACGGTCACACCCGGGGCTCATGCCGAGAACATATGCGGTCCTGCCCAGCCGCCAGAACGGCGGGCGGTCCGCGCCTGGCCATGGCCCTGATCCCTGTAATCGTCACCGGCCCGGTCCGGCGTGCGTCCAGTACGCGGCGGGGCCGGTTCTCCCCAAGGAGCTTTGATGATGACTCCTGTCCCTGTGGGCGGCTGCCGCCGCTCAGGGCCGCTCGCCGTCACCGTCCGCGTCCCTCGCCGCCCGGATGAGGCGCTGCAGCCGGGCGGCCCCCTCCGACCAGCGGCGGCAGTCCGCGCACCCCGCCAGGTGGGCGTCGAGCCGGCCGTCCGTGACGCCCGGCGGCAGCTGTTCGCCGTCCAGGCGGGCGGAGAGGGCGGTTCGTACACGCGAGCACTGCATGGCCCCATCCTCCCCGAAGTCCGCGGCGCCGGTTCCGCGGCGGGCGGCCGGGAGGTGCGCGGTGCGCGATGACGGCGCGGTGACGGCCTGGGCCCTCGCGGCCCGTACCGGGGACGAGGCCGCCGTCGAGCGGTTCGTCCGCGCGACGCAGCTGGACGTACGCCGGTACGTCACGCACCTCAGCGGCGACGCGCAGGCCGCGGATGACCTGGTGCAGGACACGTATCTGCGGGCCCTGCGCAGCCTGCCCCGGTTCGAGGGGCGGTCGTCGGCGCGTACCTGGCTGCTGACCATCGCCCGCCGTACAGTCGCCGACCGGCTGCGGTCGCTGGCCAGCAGACCGCGGCTCGCCGGGACCGACGACTGGCAGAGCGCGGCGGAGAAGGCGCAGCCGCGCGGCGTGCCCGGCTTCGACGAAGGCATCGCCCTCGCCGAACTCCTGTCGGCGCTGCCCGCGCCCCGCCGGGAGGCGTTCGTGCTGACCCAGTTGCTGGGACTGCCGTACGCGGAGGCGGCGGCCATCGTCGACTGCCCGGTGGGGACGGTGCGTTCCCGGGTGGCGCGGGCGCGCGAGACGCTGGTGGCGTTGCTGGAGGAGGAGGCGGGCGGAGCCGACCCGCTTTCCGTGTCGGCCGACGCCCGGGCGTTGGCGGGCTCGGCCGCCTGAAACGGTCCGGTGCCCCGGAGTTCGGTGGAACTCCGGGGCACCTGGCCGTGCTACGTGCTGCCCGGCCGCGTCACGGCCCCAGGCGCCCCGGGCGTACGGCCACGGCCTCGGCCTTGACGGCCCCGCTGTCGCGAAAGTGCAGCGTGAAGACGACCCGGTCGCCCGGTGCGAGCCGCGGCGGCGGGCTGACCATAATGTCCAGGTCCGTGGGCGCCATACGCAGCGCACCGCGCGCCGGGACGCCGACGGCTCCGGCCATCTCCATACGGTGCGCCCCTTCGGCGACCTCGACATCGCGGCCGACCATGGCCTGGTGTCCGGCCGGGCCGGTGACGCCGGTCAGTTCATCGGCGGTGGTGCCCGTGTTGCTGATGGTGAAGAAAGCGGCCGTGGCCTCCGTGTTGGAGGGGACGAGGATGCGGCCCTCGGTCACCCGCAACTCGGCCGGGGTGCCCGCGTTCCCGGCGAGGGTCCAGGCGGTGAGGCAGCCGAGCGTCAGCACGCCCGCGATGAGAGGCGCGGCGGCGGAACGCAGGGCGGCGCGTGCGGTAGAAGTGATCATGCGCTCCTCCGGGAGCTCGGGGAGGGGAGGTTCATGCGCTCTCCCGGGAGGTCTCGAAGGAGAGGGCGCGGCGCCCGGCCGCCCCGCGCCCGACCGTCCTACGTCCGTCCGCCTTGCGCCGGTCCGTCCCGCGCCCACCCGGCCGCCACGCCCGCAGCCGCAGGCTGTTGCCCACCACCAGCAGCGAACTCGCGGACATCGCGGCAGCCGCGATCATCGGGTCCAGCCGTCCGACGGCGGCGAGCGGCACGGTCACCAGGTTGTAGCCGAAGGCCCACACAAGGTTGGCGCGGATGGTGCCCAGCGTGCGCCGGGCCAGCCGTACGGCGTCCGGTACGGCCTGGAGGTCGTCGCGCAGCACGGTGACGTCGGCGGCGCCGATCGCGGCGTCCGTACCGCTGCCCATGGCGATGCCGAGGTCGGCGTGGGCCAGCGCGGCGGCGTCGTTGATCCCGTCACCGACCACCGCGACCCGGCCGCCCTGCTCCTTCAACGTGGTGACCAGCGCGGCCTTCTCCTCCGGCAGCGCGCCGGCGTGGATCTCCGTGATGCCGAGGTGTCCGGCGACCGCACGGGCCGTGGCCGCCCGGTCCCCGGTGGCCAGCACCGGCCGCAGGCCCAGGCGGCGCAGGTGGTCGACGGCCCGGTAGCAGTCGGGCCGCAGCGTGTCGCCGACGGCGACGACGGCCTGCGGGGTGCCGTCGGCCGTGACCAGTACGGCGGTGTGCCCGGCGTCCTCTGCCGTGCGGACCGCGTCCGCAAGCGCGGCAGGCAGCTCCGCCAGGTCGCCGGGCCGCCCCACGGCCACCGTCCGCCCCTCCACCTCGCCGGTCACGCCGTACCCGGCGGTCGCGGCGAAGCGACGGACCGCGGGCAGCGGCCGGTGGTCGCCGAGGGCCGTGCGGCGCGTGTCGGCGTGGGCGGTGATGGCGCGCGCCAGGGGGTGTTCGGAGCCGTGCTCGACAGCGGCGGCGAGGCGGACGGCCTCGTCGGGTGTCAGACGTACGGTTTCCTCGGCGGCCCGGGGCGCGGCCTCGGCCTGGGCCTGGGCCTCGGCCTCAGCGGTGTTCAGGCGTACGCCTTCGTCGGCGGTGTCCAGGCGTACGGTCTCGTCGGCGGCGCCCACCGCGGAACCGGTGTCTGTACGCCCCGTAACGCCCACCACGCTCATCCGCCCGGTGGTCAGCGTTCCCGTCTTGTCCAGCACCAGGGTGTCGATGCGCCGCAGCCGTTCCAGGGCCCGCGGCCCGCTGACGAGGATGCCCAGTTGCGCGCCCCGCCCGGTGGCGGCCAGCAGGGCCGTGGGCGTGGCGAGTCCTAGCGCGCAGGGGCAGGCGACGACCAGGACGGCCACCGCAGCGGTCACCGCCGCCTGCGGGTCCGCGCCCGCGCCCAGCCAGAAGCCGAGCACGGTCACGGACACCGCCAGCACGGCCGGCACGAAGACCCCGGCCACCGCGTCGGCCAGGCGCTGTACCCGGGTCTTGCCGGTCTGGGCCTCCTCCACGAGGCGGGTGATCCGCGCCAGCCGGGTGTCCGCGCCGACCGCGGCGGCGCGCACTTCGAGGAGCCCGCCCGCGTTCACCGCACCGCCGACGACCGCCGCACCCGGCCCGACCTCCACCGGGCGGCTCTCCCCGGTGACCAGCGACAGGTCGAGCGCTGAACTGCCATCCACCACCGTGCCGTCGGTGGCCACCCGCTCCCCGGGGCGGACCAGGAAGCGGTCGCCGACCTGGAGGTCGGCCACCGGAATCCGGCGCTCCACGGTGGCGTCGGTACCGGCGGCCCCGTCCTCGACCGGTACCCGTACGGACACGTCCGTGCCGACCAGTTCGGCCAGCGCCCGCAGCGCCGACCCCGTACCGCGGCGCGCCCCCGCCTCCAGCCGCCGCCCGGCCAGGACGAACAGCGGTACGCCGACGGCCGCCTCCAGGTAGCTGTGCGCGGTGCCGCCGCTCAGGAAGAGCGCGTACGCGGACCAGGCGAACGAGGCGGCCACACCGAGGGAGACCAGCGTGTCCATGGTCGCGGCGCCGTGCCACAGGCCGCGTGCCGCACGCAGGTGGAAGGGCAGCGCGCCCCACACGGCGACCGGCGCGGTCAGCGCGAAGCAGAGCCACTGCCAGTTGCGGAACTGCCAGGCCGGGACCATCGACAGGACGAGTACGGGGACGGACAGGAGCGCGGTGACGAGGAGGCGGGTGCGGTCCGCGTCCGTCGGCCGGTCTTCGGGGTGCGGGGTGGCTTCCTCTATGGGTTCCCTCGCCGGGTTCCCGGCCGGTTTCCGTACCGGCTCCGGCAGTTGGGCCGTGAAGCCCGCGGCCTCCACGGTCGCGACGAGGTCGCCCACGGCGAGCGTGGCCGGATGCTGGACGCGGGCCTTGCCGGTGGCCAGGTTCACCGTGGCGGTCACCCCGTCGAGGCGGCCCAGCTTCTTCTCCACCCGGTTGACGCAGGCGGCGCAGGTCATGCCGCCCACCGTCAGTACGGTGACGCGCTCGCTCATCCCATCCCGCCCATGCCGCTCATGCCGCTCATGCCGCTCATGCCGCCACCGTCCGCCGGTTGTTGCGGAGCCCCGGGGGCCTGCCCGCCCGGCCGCATCCCCGGCGCCACGGGCCCGGCGGCCGCCCCCGCCCCGTACGCGCACACGAACAGGACGACGAGCAGCGCCACGAACCCGAGCACCGGTTTCGCGGGCAGTACGGATGACAAGCGCCGGACGAGAGACATGGCCGCTCCGATACACAGACGGGGAAGGGGAGGGAGGGCAGGGGGAAGGAACGCAGGGAGGACGGGTTACCGCGGCGAGCGCAGCGCAGCGCGCAGCGCGAACGGCAGCCGCCGGGAACGCGCTGCTCGGCGCAGCCATCGTGGCACGCCCAACCGCCCCCGCCCCCACTCCGATCGCCTACCGGCCCACGTGAGGTTTGTCCTTCCCGCCCGCCGGAACCAGCCCGGCCGCCGCTCCGACTACCTGGGTTTCCGCCGCCGTTCCGGGCGCCCGCGCGGCCCCGTTCCGCCACCCGGCGGGAACTCGGCGCCCGCTTCGCCCGACCACTGAGTGAAGCGCGCGCACGACCGGCACCGGGCGTGCACGCGGACACCTACCGACTGCCGAGGAGCACGGTCCATGCGCCCACCCCGCCTACCCGAACCGCTCCCCCTCTACGGGGAGGACTACAAGCGCGACCCGTACCCCCTGTACGCCGAGCTGCGCGAGCGCGGCCCCGTCCACCGGGTCGGATTCCCGAGCGGCGTACACGCCTGGCTCATCACCGGATACGAGGCCGCGCACCGGGCACTGAACGATCCCCGGCTGGGCAAGCACCACTCCCGGGGCAACGCCGCCTGGCGCGCCCGCGCATCGATCATGCCCGAGCCGCAGCACTCGCAGCTCCAGGTCCACCTGCTGCACCAGGACCCGCCCCGGCACACCGCCATGCGGCGCCTGATCACCGACGCCTTCGCGCCCAGGCGGATCGCCGGACTCCGGCCGCGGTTCGAGCGCCTGGCGGAGGAACTGCTGGATGCACTGCCGTCCGCGAGCCCGGACCGGCACGGAGGCAGCGTGGACCTGGTCGCCTCGTTCGCGGCGCGCTTCCCCTTCCTCGTACTCGCCGAGGTCATCGGCCTGCCGGACGCGTTCACCGCGCGTTTCGACCGCGACTGGGGCAAGGTCGTCCAGCCCGTCGGCCCGGACGATCCCGGCCGTCCGGCGTACGAGGCCCGGCTGCGCGGCTTGCAGGGCTATATCGCCGACCTCGTACGCCACAAGCGGCAGGAAGGCGGCACCGACCTGCTCTCCCGTCTCGTCACCGCCTGCGACGCCGGGGAGCTGGACGACGCCGAACTGGACTCCATGATCTTCCAACTCCTCGTCGCCGGACAGGAGCCCGTCACCAACCAGATCACGACGGCGCTGACCACCCTCCTCCGGCACCCGGAACACCTCGCGCGGCTGCGCGACGACCCCGCGCTCCTCCCCCGCGCGGTGGAGGAACTGCTCCGCTACGACAGTGCTTTCGAGCTGACGACCTGGCGGTTCCTCGCGGCGGACGCGGATGTGTCGGGCACGCGGATCCCGGCCGGCGACTCCGTGATCGTCTCGCTGTGCGCGGCCAACCGCGACCCCGCCCGCTTTCCCGCCCCCGACACGCTCGACTTCGACCGTACGCCCAACCCGCATCTCGCCTTCGGCCACGGCATCCACTTCTGCCCGGGCGCCACGCTGGCCCGTACCGAACTGCACATCGCCCTGGAGACGCTGCTCCGCCGCCTGCCGGGCCTGCGCCTGGCCGTGCCGGACGGCGACTTGAGGTGGATACCGGCGGTGCTGGCGCGTGGGGTGGATGAGCTTCCGGTCTCTTACGGGGCGGTTGGCGGGGCTGCGGGCAGCGATGGCGGGGCGGGTACGGAACCGGCCGGACCGGCTCCGTACGCCTGCCCCTTCAGCAGCGCTGCCGGAGAGGCCGCCGCCCGATGAGACACCCGGCTCCCAGCGCACCGGCCGCCATGGCCACCGATGTCCTCGCCACCCTCCTCCCCCACCACCGCACCCTGGAGGCGACGGCCCCGGCGCACGAGGCGGCGCCCGCCGACTTCCCGTATCAGCTCCAGCAGTTGGAGCACCTGATAGCGGCGCGCCGCCCGATCGTTCTCACCCTCCCCGGCTTCCCCTGCAAGTCCCCCAACCCCGCCAAGGTCCTCGGCCGCCTCCCCGACGAGGGCGAACGCCTCGCGCTGCGCTTCCTCGACGGGCTC
The DNA here is from genome assembly GCF_001279365.1 of Streptomyces sp. NRRL F-5755. Lineage (NCBI taxonomy): Bacteria > Bacillati > Actinomycetota > Actinomycetes > Kitasatosporales > Streptomycetaceae > Streptomyces > Streptomyces sp. NRRL F-5755. The sequence goes on from NZ_LGCW01000284.1 coordinate 112,079, forward strand.
TGTGCCCGGATCGGCGAGCGGTACGCGCCGGGCGCACGGCTCGTCATCTGCTCTGACGGGCACATCTTCAGCGACCTGATCGGCGTCCCGGACCCGCACGTCGACGCGTACAACGACGCGCTGCGCGCCATGATCCGTACGGCCGGGCTGTCCCACCTGAGCACCTTCGACCTCCGCGACGTCTACGGGGACCTGCCCTGCGACGCCAAACGCGAACAGGTACTCCGCCGGTACGCCCCGTCCCTGGGCGCCCTGCGCGCCGAAACCAAGGGCGCGGCGGCCCACGACGGCGAAACGCTGCGCCTGTACCGGGGCATCACCCGCTTCCTGTTCGAGGACACCACCGGCTTCGAGGGCACCCGTTCCGCGCTGCAACGCGCCTGCCGCAGCCGCGCCTACGGAGTCATCCGGCGCAGCCGCGCCTGGGGCGAGCTGATCGCCGAGCACCACCCCGACGCCGTACGGCTGTCCATCCACCCGCAGCCGCGCGGCGCGGCGAAGTTCGGCATCCGGCTGCTCGACGCGCCCGACGCCTGGATGACGCCGTGGCACGCGTGCGTACTGCGGCAGGCCGACGGCGGCGTACGGCTGCTGCGCGCGGCGGACGCGGCCCGGCTGGGGCACCTCGTCCACCGGGACGGCCGCCCGAGCCACTATGCGGAGGGAGCCGGGCGGCCGGTGCCGGTCCGGATGACGGCTCAGGTGCCGCCGTCCGCGACCCGCCGCTGATCCACGGCGATCAGCGGGTCCCTCGTCAGCGGATGGTCGACCACCGTCGCCCGTACCCCGAACACCTCGGCCAGCAGCTCCGGCGTGAGCACCTCGCGCGGCGCGCCGGACGCCACCACCGCCCCCTCGGACAGCACATGCAGCCGGTCGCAGACCGAAGCCGCCGCGTTCAGGTCGTGCAGCGAGACGAGCGTCGTGCAGGCCCGGCCGCGCAGCAGGGCCAGCAGCTCGACCTGGTGCCGTACGTCCAGGTGGTTCGTCGGCTCGTCCAGTACGAGCACGTCCGGGGCCTGGGCGAACGCGCGGGCCAGCAGCGCCCGCTGCCGCTCGCCGCCGGACAGCGCCGAGAACCGCCGCCCGCCGTACCCGGCCAGTCCCACCTCGGCCAGGGCGCGGGCCACCGCCTCCCGGTCGGCGCGGTCGTCACCCGCGAACGCCCGCTTGTACGGGGTGCGGCCCATCGCCACCACCTCGTGGACGGTGAGTTCGAAGTCGCCGCCGCGTTCCTGGGGCAGGGCGGCGATGTGCCGGGCGGTACGCGTCGGCGGCATGGACCGGATGTCCTCCCCGGCCAGCAGCACCCGGCCCGCATCCGGCCGCAGGTGCCGGTAGACGGTACGCAGCACCGTGGACTTGCCGCTCCCGTTCGGTCCGATCACTCCCGCGATCTCCCCCGGCGCGGCCATCAGATGTACACCGGCCACCACGCACCGGCCCGCGTAGGACACGCGCAGGTCCTCGATGTCGATACGCAGGCCGGGGGCGGGGCGGGGGTGTTGGTCGCCGATACGGCCACCCGTATCCACATCCACGTCCGCTTCCGTCATGCTCTTCCGGCTCATGCCCCCACTCCCAACCGCCGGTCCAGCACATAGAGCAGCACCGGCGCACCGATCAGCGCCGTCACCACCCCCACCGGCAACTCCTGGCCGTCCATGGCGGTACGGCACACGATGTCGACCACCACCAGCAGCAGCGCCCCGGTGAGCGCGGCCAGCGGCAACAGCCGTCGGTGGTCGCCCCCGACGATCAGCCGGCACAGGTGCGGCACCATCAGGCCCACGAAGGCGATGGCCCCGGACACCGCGACCAGTACGCCGGTCAGCAGGCTGGTCACCACGAACAGCAGCCGGCGCAGCCGGACGACGTCCACGCCCACGCTCGCCGCCGTCTCGTCCCCCATGGTCAGCGCGTTGAGCGCGCGGGCACGTGCCTGGAGGGCCAGCAGCCCGGCGGGCACGGCGAGCACCGGCAGGGCGAGCGTGCCCCACGTGGCGCCGCCGAGGCTGCCCATCAGCCAGAACAGCACGCCGCGCGTCTGCTGTTCGTCCCCGGCCTGGAGGACCAGGTAGCTGGTGAACCCCGCCAGGAACTGCCCGATACCGACGCCCGCGAGCACCAACCGCAGCGGCGCGAAACCGCCACCGCGCCGCGCCAGCGTCCAGACCAGCGCGAACGCGGTGAGCGCCCCGGCGAAGGCGGCCAGGGACAGGCCCAAGCCCCCGCCCAGCCCGAACGCCCCTCCCGCTCCCCCTGCTCCGAACACTCCGTCCATCCCGGCCATGACCCCCGCGCCCAGCACGATCGCGGCCACCGCGCCGAGCGAGGCGCCGTTGGAGATGCCCAGCAGGTACGGGTCGGCGAGCGGGTTGCGCACCAGCGCCTGGGTGGCCGTACCGACGAGCCCGAGCCCCGCGCCGACCAGCGCGGCGAGCAGCGCCCTGGGCACCCGCAGCTGCCAGACGATCAGATCGTCCGTACCGGGCCGCGGCGGCTCCCCGCCCAGCCGCCGGAACACCACCGACCACACCTCGCCCGGAGCGATGTCGGTGGCACCGAGCGAAACGGCGGCGGTCAGCGCGACGAACAGGGCGAGGAGGAGCCCGACGGCGATCCAGAGCGTGTGGGCGGGGCTTGGGGGCGTACGGGTGGGGCCCGGGGGCTTATCGGTGGGGCCTGGGGCCGTACCGGCGGGGCTCGCGTCCGTACGAGCGGGCCCCGCGCCCGTACCGGCCGGCCCCGCATCCGTACGGGCCCGCCCCGCAACCAACCGCCTCATCAGCGGCCCGCCCCGCCGGCAGCCAGGCCATCCGTGCCCTCCGTGCCCTCCACGCCGCCCAGCCGGTCCGGATACAGCGTCGCCGCGATCCGCCGTACCGTATCGGCGTTGCCGACCCCCGCGATGGTCGTCCGCTCCGAGCCGATGCGCAGGAATTTCCCTTCCTTCACCGCGCGCAGGCCCGCCGTGGCCGGGAACGTCCGGAGGAATTGCTCGGCCTCGTCGAACGCCTTCTCATTGGCCGCGGCGCTGCCCCGGTTCCGTACACCGAGCTGGATCCAGTCCGGGTCCTTGCCGACCACGTCCTCCCACGAGACCCGCTGGAAATCCCCCGCGCAGTCCGCAAAGACGTTCCGCGCCCCGGCCTCGGTCAGCACCGCGTTCGCCACCTGCCGGTTGCAGACGGCCACGGGCTGCTTCGTTCCCGCGTCGAAATCGAAGAAGAAATACGAGGGCCGTTTATCCGCCGGTACGTCCGCGATGGCCTTACGTACCCCGGCAACCTTCTTCTCCATCTCCGCCACCAGCTGCAACGCCCGCGGCGACGTGCCCGTGACCTGCCCGAGGCGCCGGATGTCCCCCTCCACCGCGGACAGATCCCGCTGCGGCACCTTCTTGCGCGGCGCGCATGCCGTCGAGGCCAGATAGACGTGCTTGATGCCCGCCGCGGCGAATTCCGTCTCGGTCGGGCCGGTCGCCGCCCCGCCCATGTTGCCCATCGAAGCGAATGTGTCGATGTAGAGATCGGCCCCGGAACCGAGCAGCTTCTCCTTCGGAATCACCGTTTTGCCCAGGACCGGCACCCGCTGCGCCCGGGCGTCGAGTTCACCCGGCAACGTGCCTTTGCCCGGCGGGAAACCGGTGCCGACAATCCGGTCCTCGACACCCAGCCGAAGCAGCATCTCCAGACTCGCCGCATTGCTCGTGACGATTTTCCGCGGCGCCGTGGAAAACGTCGTCTTCCGCCCGTCGCAATCGGTCACAGTCACCGGAAAGCCACTCGCCTCGCCATCCCGGCTGCCCGAGGCCCCGGCCTCCCGCCCGTCGGCGCTGCCGCACCCCGCGGCCAGCGCGGCCACCGCCAGCACCGTCACCGCCGCCGTCACCGTCCGGCCCTTCGCCCCCAACCCCGGTCCCGGACCCACCACGTGCCCATTGATACGAGGACGCATATGCCCGCTCTCCCTGCCTCTCGACTGTCCGACGGCCCGCCGGCGCGGGCCCGGATCAGGTAGTCGAGCGACCGGCGCCCCGGGTTCCCGAGGCAGTGGCCCGGTGGCCGGCGCGCTGACCGGCGGCAGCGACGGCGTTAGAGTGTCCGGGCCGTGGTGTTCGGGAAGACCGGTGACGACCGTAAGGTCCAGGCCGGAGCGGCCCTCGCCACTGTGATCGGGAAGTTCCCGCCCCTGCCCGTACGCGCCCTTCGCCGTACGGAGCCACTGGCCGCAGCCCGCGGCCGGGAAGGCCGGGGCGGGCGCGCACACCCGTCAGCCAGGAGACCGGCCACGGCATCTCACGAACTGATCCACGAGGTGCTGGAGCGTGACCACCGGATGCCCCTGTCCACAGATCCCCCCTACTCTTCTTCCCCTTCCTCCCCTTCCCCCGCTTCAGCCGCGTCGCCCTCAGCTGCCCCCGACGGCTCCCGCGGCGGCTCCCCCGATGGCCCCGCCTCCCCCCTGCCCGACTTCCGCTGGCGGCGGCAGGACACCGTGCGGACCGCGGGACTGATAGCGGTCATCGCCGGGCTGCACATCGTCGCCTTCGGCGTGCTCTTCCTGCTGGTCGTACCGCACCACTACGCGGTGGGCTCGCAGGTCTTCGGCGTCGGCCTCGGCCTGACCGCGTACACCCTCGGCATGCGGCACGCCTTCGACGCGGACCACATCGCCGCCATCGACAACACCACCCGCAAACTGATGGCCGACGGCAAGCGGCCGGTCTCCGTGGGCTTCTGGTTCGCGCTCGGACACTCCAGCGTGGTCGTCGCCATGGCGGCGCTGGTCGCCGGCGGCGCGCAGCTCGCGGGCACCCTGCTGGACGACGAATCGCGCACCCACCAGGTGCTCGGCACCGTGGGCACCACGGTCTCCGGCGGTTTCCTGTACCTCATCGCCGCGCTCAACCTCGTCGCGCTGGCGGGCATCTGGCGAGTGTTCCGCGCCATGCGACAGGGCCGGTACGACGAGACGGAGCTGGAGCAGCACCTCGACTCGCGCGGCTTCATGAACCGCATACTGGGCCGCTTCACCCGCTCCATCACCCGGCCCGGCCAGATGTACCCGCTCGGCCTGCTCTTCGGCCTCGGCTTCGACACCGCGACCGAGGTGACGCTGATGGTGATGGCGGGCAGCGGCGCGGCGGCCGGTCTGCCCTGGTACGCGATCCTGGTGCTGCCGCTGCTGTTCGCGGCCGGAATGAGCCTGTTCGACACCCTGGACGGCACGTTCATGAACTTCGCGTACCAGTGGGCGTTCTCGAACCCGGTACGCAAGGTCTACTACAACCTCACGATCACCGGCCTGTCGATCGCCGTCGCGTTCTTCATCGGCACCATCGAGCTGGTCACCGTCCTGCACGACAAGCTGGACCTGAAGGACGGCGTCACCGGCTGGATCTCGTCCATCGACCTGGACAACGTCGGCTTCATCATCGTCGGCCTGTTCGTGGTCGTCTGGGCGGCGGCCCTGGCCTACTGGCGCTTGGCCGGGGTGGAGAAGCGCTGGTCGGCGCGGACTTCGGGAGCGGAGGCCGGGGTCGGGGAGGGCGGCTGACAGAGGCTGGGGGGCGGCTGGCAGAGGTCGGGGAGGCGGCCTGACGGGACCGGGGTGAGCCAACGTGCTACGAAGCTGGCCAGACGGTACGCGATACGCCCCTGCCCCTCACCCTCTGCCCCTCCCTCCCCTCAGGTGGCCGACCCGGCCGCCGCCCCCGTCTTGAGGTCCCGCCCCCAGCGCGCCAGCTCCGCTTCGAGGTCGAGCGGGCGGAGCCGGTCCGGTTCGTCCGGCCCCGGCCAGTCCTCGCGCGGCACCCGCCACATCACCTCGAACTCGTTGCCGTCCGGGTCCTTCGCGTACACCGACTTGGACACCAGGTGATCGGTGGCGCCGACCAGCGCACCCCGCTCCGCCAGCTCCGCCGCCACGTCCGCCAGCTCGCCGAGGGTCCCGACCTCCCACGCCAAGTGGTAGAGCCCCACCCGGCCGTGCTCGGGCCCGGGGGCCGCGGCCCCCACCGCGAACAGCCCGAGATCATGATCGTTGGCCGTTCCCTCCGCACTGAGGAACGCGGCCCGCCCCGGAATCTCCGTATCCACCCGGAACCCCAGCGTCTCGCTGTAGAAGGCCACGGCGCGCGCCACATCCCGTACGTAGAGCACCGCGTGATTCAACCGCCGTACCGCCACGTCAATCCCTCACCTTCCGCTGCTCACCGACAACTTCCCGACCTGCCCGCCCCCGCCCTGCGCCGCTCACTTGCGGATCAGCAGGAACACGACCGCCACGACCACACCGAGCACCAGGGCGGCCACGCCGTACGCCAGCCGGTGCGCGCGCAGGACCGGCAGCAGCCGGTCGACCGCGTACCGGCCGGGGCCGGTCAGCGTGAGCGCCGCCGCGCCCGCGGTGAGCAGCAGCTCGTACTCGACGCCCTCGGGCGCGAAGAACCCGCCGCCCCACTTCACCCCCAGCGCGTTCACCATCGTCCCGACGAGCGCCGCCCCCGCCAGCGGCGTCAGCAGCCCGAGCACCAGCCCGAGGCCGCCCAGCGTCTCGCTGAGACCGGCCACGACGGCCATGGCCTTGCCGGACGGGTAGCCGCTGGCCGTGAAGAACTGACCGGTCCCGTCCAGCCCGCCCCCGCCGAACCAGCCGAACAGCTTCTGCGCACCGTGCGCAGCCATGATCAAGCCGACCGCGAGCCGCAACAGCAGCAGACCGATGTCGTAGGCGTGCGGGCTAGCGGCATGGCGGCCGTCGACGCCGCTGCCGTAGTCACGGAGGGGGCTGAGGGGGGAGGTCATACGAACGCTCATTTCTGTCCGGGCCCGGGCGGCCACCATCGAAAGTACTTGAAGTTTCAAGTCACCCTTCGAAGATACATATCACTTGAAACCTAAACAACATGCCCGCCGGCCAACTTCACCCCCCGAACTCCCCCACACAC